>JAYRXP010000064.1:0-3550 GCA_041917395.1 Paludibacter sp. | reverse complement strand
GTCCTGCAACAATTGGCAGGCTTGTTTTATCGGCTGAGGCAAAATAACCAAGTATGCCTCCTGTTCCATTTGTGTAATAAACATTATAATTCAATGTCAGAGAGCCACTTGTGCCGTAGCTGAAATAGGCTGCATAGTTTTTTCCTGTAGCTCCGCTATTCGAACGGGCGTTTACAAAAATATTGTTCAGGTATTTGATTGTATTTGAGTTGCTGGCACTGAAAAAAGCAAAACTGTTTAATGTGCCCGAGGTAGGATTACCATTTATGTAAACCGTATTGTGATACATATTGCAATCCTGCGAACCACTTTCGTATATGCCATAAATTGTAGTTGTGACTGATGTGCTGAGTTTGACAATATTGTTTGAATAGGTGGCTGTTCCATTAACTGTTTTTATTCCGTAAATTTTGGTATTATTGCTGGTAGCCGGAACAAAAATGTCGCGAACAAAATTTTTCGAAATAGAATTTGTTCCGGTAAAGTCCAGATTCATACCTATTACACTGCCACTATTGTTTGCTGCATTTGTGTTTTCGAGTTCGCTGATCGCGTTTCCCGTTATCGTATTGTCGAAACTACTGTTTGAAAAAGCTAACCCGATAATCGAAGTGGAGTACGACGAAGCAGATGTTATTTTCGAGATAGAATTTCCGGTTACTGTGTTCGATCCTGTAATTATTTCAATTCCACGTATATATCCTGTCCCTGTTGAATTTGAGATCAGATTTGAAATCGTATTTCCATTTACAATATTTAGAGCTCCCTGTACGTGAATACCAACAAAAAACTGGGTTGAAATTACCGGGTTTGTTGTAGCCTGAATGCTACCTGCAGTACTGCTTCCTATTGTGTTGTTGTTGATAGTTGTATTCCCGTAGTCGGAATTTTTATTTATACAGATCAAATAACGGGCGTTTGTTACACTTAAAGCCCCGATTTTGTTTGAAATGCAGCTTACGTTGTCCGAAGAATTGATTTGTATCGGATACATGTTTGGTCCGATATTATCCGAATTGAAAATGACGGAGGCCGTACCCGCTGTTTCTCCGATAATATTGCCCGAAGTTGAACCTATATTCACTTCGCCCGACTGTGCCTGTATGCCAGTCCAGTTTCCACTTGAAATGTTATTCCACGTGATATTGCTTATCTTGTTTCCTTCAATCAGCGATGGAGCGTCAGTCCCAACAGCTACGTATATTCCGTTAAATGTGCTGTTTGCTGAGTTTGTTTTTGTCCAGGATGTTCCTATACACTGTGTTGCACTGCCACCAATGAAATTGTTAAGTATCTGAAAACCTGAGCCAATAGAATTGTTGATGTAAATAAATGAATAGGAGGCAGATGCTGTAGGGTTAAAAGTGGCAGTTTCGTAAAAACTATTGTTGGAAATTGTAAAAGCATTCGAATTCGCCGAAATATTTACGCCATAAGATGTGGCAGAGCGGCTGAAAAAATTGCAGATGTTGTTGTTCGTTATCGTATTGTTGTTGTTCTCACTTCCCGGGCTACCTTCAGAGTAGATAACGTTTACAGGTCGGTTTGTGTCAGTCGATGACGTAATCAGGTTGTTGGAAATGGTATTGTTGTCGTTGCCGGTAGAAGCAATTGTTGTTGAAAAAAACACAATTCCCGAGGTTGGGCTCGTTTCTGAACCTTTTATTTCGCAATAACGAATTGTGTTACCTACAGCATCATTTACAAAACGAATTGTAGACGTGGTGGCTCCTGTCGAGATACTTGTATTGGTTAAAGCCAGCGAAACTGCTGAGCCGGTAGCGTTCACTCTACCATCAATCACAACATTATCAGCTCCGTTAAGGTCGATAAGCGGAGCGTTTATATTTCCGGAAATAACTAACCCTGCAGTTGTTGGGTATACTGTTACATTGTTGTAATTTGTACTGCCCGAGCCACTTGCGTTAAGCACCGCCGATGCCGTTTCGGTTGTATTTGCAACTATTCGTAGTGTAATGTTTCCGGTGAGTGTGCCGTTGTTAACAGCATCGAAAGCGGCTTTAATCGTCGTATAATCGGCTCCTGTGTTACCAATTGTTCGTATCTCGTTTACAGCAAAAGCATTTGTAAATAACGTTATTATTGCAAATAACATTAAATGCCTTAAATTACTTTTTGTAAGCGTCCGGAACAATATTGATGGTTTAAAACACATAAATTCTGGTTGAAAATCCTGTTTGTGTAAACAAAAAATTCCGTCTGGATGAACAATAAAAACTCACTACACCAAAAGGTGCATTAAGTTTTTTTTGCAAAGATAATTAATTATTGAATTAAGCAAGGCTTGTAATAGCATAAAACCCCCTATTGATAGTAAGTTTCCGCTAAATTAACTTTATTTAACGTCACTTTTTTATGAAAACAGACTTTTGAAGTCCGTTTTCGTTCTTAAAGTGCTAAAATGCTGTATTACAATACTGTTTATGGCTTTTGGATGTTTTGAATTAATATCGTATTATTTCAATTTTTCGGTTTGTGTTTTTGTGTTTAAAATTTCCTGTGCTCTGTTTACAGCATCGTTAATGTTGGAAAGAATATTTTCATTACCAAGCATTTTCTCGATACCAGTATTGACCAATACCGAACGAACCCGTTCATTTACACCCGAAAGTAAAACCTGCGTCTTGTCTTTTTTCGACATTTTTATAAAGTTTTCGAGGTTGTGGCAGCCGGTAGAATCAATAAACGGAACTTTGCGCATGCGGATTATGCGCACTTTGGGTTTGTCGCCAATCTGTTTCATTGTCTCTTCAAATTTGCTGGCTACCCCAAAAAAGAACGGACCTTCAATTTCGTAAATTTCAACTTCGTCCGGTATCGATAGTTTTTCGGTAGTTTCGCCCGATTCGGTATAGTCAGCTGTGTTTATCTCTTCCGTGAAAACAGATATAGTTGACGATTCGGAAATACGACGAATAAAAAGCACTACAGCCAGAAGCAGGCCTATTTCGATGGCTATTGTCAAATCAAAGATTACGGTGAGCAGAAAAGTGGTAAGTAGTACAGCAACATCGGCTTTTGGATTTCGGAGCAGATTTTTAAATGTGCGCCATTCGCTCATGTTGTAAGCCACAACCACCAAAACTCCGGCCAAACAGGCCATTGGAATGTGTTTGGTCAGATTTCCAAGAAATAATAATATAAGTAGCAGTACAACAGCATGAATAATGCCTGCAACAGGAGTTCGGCCACCATTGTTGATGTTCGTCATAGTACGGGCAATGGCTCCTGTTGCCGGAATTCCACCAAAAAGAGGCGTAATTACATTTGCCACACCCTGTGCAATAAGCTCTGTGTTTGAGTCGTGTTTGTCGCCGGTAACACCATCGGCTACAGTAGCCGAAAGAAGCGATTCGATGGCGCCGAGCATTGCGATTGTAAATGCGGTTGGCAATAACATTTCGATGGCTGCGAAGTTAATAGTTGGTGTTTCTGCTTTGGGCAATGATGGGTCAATGGTAAAACGGTCGCCAATGGTTTCGATGCCTGTAATGCCAAATTTATGACGCAGTAAATAAACAATCACAGT
>JAYRXP010000063.1:0-14754 GCA_041917395.1 Paludibacter sp. | reverse complement strand
TTTACCGAATAGTTCCTGATAAATTCTATGAGTTTTGTCTGTTCGTTTTTCTTGTATTTAAGTTGAACCTTTCGGTTTTCTTTTACTATTCCGAGTTCAACGCCTTTTTGTGTCAGGCGCATATCAGCATCATCCTGGCGCAGAATCAGACGATATTCGGCACGGGAGGTGAACATACGGTAAGGCTCGTCAACTCCCTTTGTTACCAAATCGTCGATAAGAACGCCGATATATGCTTCGTCTCTTCCCAATGTAAACGGAGTTCCTCCGTGGCAATTAATATGTGCATTGATGCCTGCAATCAATCCCTGGCCTCCGGCTTCTTCATATCCGGTTGTTCCGTTAATTTGTCCGGCAAAGAAAAGATTGTTTATTTGTTTCGTTTCTAACGTATGTTTCAGTTGTGTAGGATCAAAGAAATCATATTCTATGGCATAGCCTGGTCGAAATAATTGCGCGTTTTCAAGGCCTGAAATAGTGTGTATGGCATTTATCTGTGTGTGGAGTGGGAGAGAGGATGAAAATCCGTTCAGATAGTATTCGTTTGAGTCAACACCTTCCGGTTCTAAAAATAATTGGTGTGCGGTTTTATCGGCAAAAGTTACAATTTTTGTTTCAATGCTCGGGCAATATCTTGGTCCGATACTTTGAATTTGTCCATTGTACATGGGCGAATCGTCCAGACCTTTGCGGAGTTCCTCGTGTGTTTGCTCGTTGGTGTAGGTTATGTGACAGCTCATTTGTTTCAAATCGCGCTTCACTTCTTCCAGAAAAGAGAACTTATGAAAATCGTTTTCTCCGATTTGTTCTGTCATTTTGCTGAAATCAATCGTTCTTCCATCAATACGGCACGGTGTTCCGGTTTTCATTCTATCTGCGGTGAATCCGATATTTTTCAGTTGTTCGGTAATGCCATACGAAGCAGGTTCCGAAATTCGACCTCCGCGTAATTGATTTTTGCCAAAATGCATCAATCCACCAAGAAAAGTACCGGTGGTAAGGACAACCGATTTTGCAGTTATATCAACTCCAAGTGCTGTTTTTACACCTGTCACGCTATTATTGCTGATAATAAGTTCAACAACTGTGTCCTGCCAGATATATAGATTTGGTGTTTCGCTGATGGTTTTAATCCATTCCTGAATAAATTTATGCCTGTCGCTCTGGCTGCGTGGACTCCACATTGCCGGTCCTTTCGAACGGTTAAGCATACGAAACTGAATGGCTGAACGGTCGGTAACTATTCCCATTTGACCGCCTAAAGCGTCAATTTCGCGCACAATCTGACCTTTGGCTATACCACCCACGGCCGGGTTACAGCTCATTTGGCCGATTTTATTCATATCCATCGTTATAAGCAGGGTTTTTGAACCCATGTTTGCAGCTGCACAAGCTGCCTCATTCCCGGCATGGCCGGCACCTACAACGATTACATCGTATTTGAAATCCATTATTTTTATTTACTGTTTACAGGTTTTACTATTTATTTTTTTACAACGAGAAAATACATAACAACGTTCTGTTGTTTAATGTTTTGGGCTGCAAAGTTATAAAAATGTGCTCAATTTTGCTTTATGCTTTTCAAACAAACATCTTTTCGGCTGGCATTTTAAGTTTTATGTGTTGTTTTTGTTATGTGATTCAGAATGTGTAGTTTTGCGTTTTACATTGTTCAGAACCATTAAATTTAATTACTGTGACATTCTATAATCCGAATATTCAGGCTGCCTTCGATGCTGACGAACGGGAATTTATTCACCTTCGTGACATGGTTTTGGCTGTTTATGACATTGTTTATGAGGTAAGCGATGGCTGTACGGTTGCCGACCCCGGCGATTTAAAGGCTCCTTATCAGCTTCGGTTTGTGCGTTTTGCGGATAATATTCTGCACGAAAATCTGAAACTGGTTGCTGTCGATTTCCCTGATTTACTCGCCGGAATTGTGCTCGAAGTGCTCGTTGGGAGAGTAAGTACTTTTGAAGAATATCTGAATTTCAGGTTGCAGATTACCCCACCAAAGGATAGCAACGCTGTACTTTACCTCGGCGATTTTATTCAGGATTATATTGAACTATTGGTATATTCGGATATTTCCCTGCCAAAACTGTCCATGGGTTACCGCGATTTTACAGCTATGGTTGGTACTGCAAGTGCCGAAACCGGATTCCCGCAATACTGGTCTCTGTACGAACGGTTAAAGTTGTATGCTCGTTTACGCAGGGAAATAAAACTCGAAACAGATCCCGGTTTTATTCAGATCAGGGGCAGAGAGGTGAGCGTTAGGGTTGTTATCAGGGTTTAATGCAGTGGTTGCCGGTAAAAGTCCGGCACGAATGAACAAAATCAGCCCAAAATCAATTATATCATCCGTAACTAATACAATATACGCTTATGGATGCTTACGAACAAAAACGAAGGGATTTTCTCAAAAAGCTCGGTTTGATAGGTGGTGCAGCTGCGCTTACAGGAGTAGGCGGAGTAGTGGGAAGTCTTATTGATACACGCGAAGAGATAGTGCTCACTCCTGAACAAAAACAATTTATGGATAATTACGAAAACTGGCTCGAAGATTTCCGCGAAATGGCAAAATTTCAAAAGATTGATCCCGAACATTTGGAAAACAATAAAAAACTTATGGCACTCTCCGAAGAAGCTGCCAAATGGCAAAAAGACCTGATTCAGCACATGAAAGACGAAAACTTTGCCCGCTACTATATGATAGTTACCGAGCGGGTTACGAAGGTTATCTAACATAGTTGCCCTTTTACCAGCCGTCAGTCGACGGACGGGTTTTACAATTTAAGAATAAGCCCCGGTTTCACTTTTGAAGCCGGGGCTTTGCTTTGGAAAATTGTATCTTATTCCCGTATGTTTTATTTTATAAAACAGATATAAAGCATAGATATAACTCTGATAAAGTTATGATAATACTATATTTTTAAGCAGAGTTATATCATAGTTATAAAATAATTATGTCTATATTTGTGCTTTATTTTTATACTACTATCAACTACCAACTAAAAACTAATAACTATATTATGGCAAGGGTAAAAGGAATTCTACAGGTAACAGGCGGACTAAAAGGTGTGTCGATGTACACCATGCGTGGCAGCGAAGAAGTAATTATGCGCACCAAGGGCGGTCCAAGTAAAAGCACCATTCAGAACAGCGAAAGCTGCAAAGGACTGCGCGACAGCGGCACCGAATGGGGTGGTTGTACCAAAGCAGCCAGCGCTATGCGAAGGGCATTGGAGCCTCTAATGCGCCTGGCTGATTACAACGTAATGGGTGGGCTGAATGCATTATGCAAGAAAATTCAGTGTATGGATACCATAAACGAAAAAGGAAAACGAAATGTGCTGGTAACCGAAAACCGACAATTCCTCACCGGGTTCGATTTTAATAAAACCAATCCTTTCAACCGCGTAATCAGGGTACAGCCCACGTGGCAAATTAACCGTGAAGCCGTGAGCGCCACAGTCATTATTCCGGAATTTAACCCCATTGAACATCTCGCCGCACCCAATAAATTGCCCTTTATGCGTTTTGTGGCACTGCTCGGTGTGTGCACCAATGTGCGGTACGACGAAGCCTCCAAAAGCTATGCGCCCGACAACCAACAACTGCTTGGCTACCGGCGCGAAGTGCAAACCGCCTGGAATCCAGTAAAGCGCGCATTGCCCGAACAAACCCTGCACGTACAGCTCGATGGCATTGCCGAATACCTTACTGAAAACGACACATTGCTGGTGGCCGTAGGCGTGGAATTTGGCACCGTAGGCGCCGATGGCAACGGCGAAGCCGTGAAATGGGCGGGATGCGGAAAAGTGATTGGGGCGGGGTGATTTGCAATTGATAATTGATAATTAATAATGCATAATTATCACAGCTTCTGCGATTTCTATATCGAAAATTAATTAACAAATAAGCGGAAATGTGAATTGTTTTTTGTAGTTTTGTAGACTTAGTCTAAAAGCATTTATGAATATACTTAAATTTCACAAAAGTCTGATTGATAGCTATAAAACTTACATCCAAAGTTTTGTTAATATCAAAGATAAAAAAATAGCTAATTTTGTTGAGAAAGAAATTTCTGAAAAAAAACTCTGGCCGGAACCGCTGGTACAATTTAATCCGACTTTTGAAAAAGGAAGTTTATTGTCCGCATTAGTAAATGAAGCTAATCTACATCCGATACTTCCGCAAATATTCGATGGTTTTGAGTTGTTTAAACACCAGGAAGAAGCTATATTGCTGGGTACTGCCGACAGAGAATTTGTGGTGACTTCGGGTACCGGATCGGGAAAATCGCTTACTTACATTGCAACCGTTTTTAATCATGTTCTGCACAACCTGAATTCAACTAATGGCAAAATTCAGGCTGTAATCGTATATCCTATGAATGCGCTTATCAATTCGCAATTCAAGGAAATGGATAAGTACAAAGAGAAATATGAGGAAAAATTCGGAAAAGAAAGCTTTCCAATCACCTTTGCACAATATACCGGACAGGAAAACATTGAAGAACGTGAGGCGCTAAGAGCTAATCCTCCTCATATTATACTTACCAACTATATGATGTTGGAACTAATCCTTACAAGAGGAGGAGATGATGTGGAGTTGAGAAAGAATATCCTGGATAATATTAAATACCTTGTATTTGATGAGCTCCATACTTATCGTGGACGACAAGGTTCAGATGTGTCGGTACTGATTCGCAGAATAAAATCGGGAGCTGCCCGCAATGTTATTTGTATAGGAACTTCGGCCACCATGGTTTCGGGTGACGACACTACGCTGGCTGAGCAAAGGAAACAGGTCGCAGAAGTAGCTTCTACAATTTTTGGTTCGGAAATAAATGCTGAACAGGTTATTAATGAACGCCTGGTAAAAAGTATAGGCCAAAGTTATGAGCCTACCAAAGAAGAACTTTATAAGGCTATTCAGAAAAAAATAAGCGCTAATGAATCGGCAGTAGATTTTGAAAACCACCCAACAGCCAACTGGATAGAACAACACATTGCACTGGAAGAAAAAGAAGGAATACTCGTTCGTCGCAAGCCGGTCACATTGTCGGAAATAGCAAACAGAATAGCCGGATTTTGTAATGCTGAACTACAAGCTACTACAAAACATTTAGAGGACTTGCTGAATTGGGCCAATAATTTGAATGCCAACAGTCCAAAAAATAAAAAATACCTGCCATTTCGTATTCACCAGTTTATAGCACAGACCGGTTCTGTATATTCCACGCTCGGGAATCAGGATAGCCGTGAGTTTTTTTTGGATGCAGGATTGTATGCCGGCGATAAAGATACACCCATTTACCCCATGGTATTCAGTCGTAGTTCAGGACACGAATTCAGTTGTGTGACACTGAATATGAAAGAGCAAAAAATAGAAGCACGTGAGACTTACGATAATTCGGATAGCAATGATGAAGATGAACCAGTTACTTCGGAGGGCTATATTTTTATTGAACATAAAGAAGATGAAGAGCCTGTTTGGGATATGGAACGTGAAATGCAAAATTTACCTGATACCTGGTTTACACCCGAGCGAAAAGATGGAAGCCGCAGTTTGAAGAAAGAAAAATCGCCACGATTGCCACGAAAGATATTCTATGACAAACAGGGGAACTTTTCTTTTACTAACCCTATGGAATATGAAGGATGGTTTATGACCTACCCGCTCATGTTTGATCCTTCATCGGGATTGATTTTTGATACCAAAACATCAGAATGGTCGAAAGTAATGAAACTTGGAGGTGAAGGACGAAGTACGGCAACTACTGTTATGTCGTTTGAAACTATTACACAGTTACATCAATTTGAGGAACCGGTAAAAAATCAAAAATTACTCAGTTTTACCGACAACCGGCAGGATGCGTCTTTGCAGGCCGGGCACTTCAATGACTTTGTCAAAGTAGGGCAACTTCGCGCTGCTATTGGACGGGCAGTTGAAAATAGCGGGGAGTTGGAATTCAGCAATATAGCTACCCGTGTTTTCGATCAGTTGAATTTAAAACAGGAACAATACGCAAAATATCCTGCTACTTTCCCCGGACCCAGAAAAGACAATGAAGAAGCGCTGAAAGATTTAATCATGTACCGGCTGATACATGATTTGCGCCGGAGCTGGCGGGTGGTATTACCCAACTTAGAGCAATGTGGATTGCTGCGCATTGAATACAAACATTTAGCTGAGTCGGTTGCTGATGATGGTTTGTGGAGTAGTCAACCACTGTTGTTCGCTATGACAGCAGAAGAACGTTATGATTTTCTACATCAGGTATTTGATTTTTTCAGGAAGTCGAATGCACTGGCCGTAACACAATTAGAACCCAATGTAATTCGCCAGAAATCGACCAATATTCGCGAGAAACTGCGTGCTCCGTGGACGCTGGATCAGGATGAAAAAATTGACTTTCCCAATCATATCCGGTTTGAAAAACTCGGACGGGTTTCTAAAGATATGTTTACTGAGACCGGAGGGGCACAAAGCGTTTTGGGAAGATATATACGCAATTTGGCAAAACCTTATGAAATTGATATCAGAGGCCGACAGGCATTTTTGGATTTTATTTATCCTTTTCTGAATCTGTTATGTGATGGTGGTTGGCTGACGCGCGAACCAGTAAGGAACGATAACAACGAAACAGTTTTTGTGTACAGATTAAGAGTGGATACTATTCTTTGGAAGAAGGGAGATGAAAACAGCATTGTGGTTGATAAGATAAAATCGCGTTCTTACAAACAAATTGATCAAAAGCCCAATGCCTATTTCAGGCAGTTTTATAGGACCGATTTCGAAGCCATTAAACAAATAGAAGGGAAAGAGCATACGGGTCAGATTAATAGCGAGGAAAGAAAGAAGCGTGAGAAATTGTTTCGGGAAGGGCAAATTTCTACATTGTTTTGTTCGCCCACAATGGAATTGGGTATTGATATTGCCGAACTCTCCATTGTACACATGCGCAATGTGCCTCCTACACCAGCCAATTATGCACAGCGTAGCGGTCGTGCCGGACGAAGTGGTCAGGCAGCATTAGTATTGGTATATTGTTCCAATTTCAGTGCACACGACCGGCATTATTTTAAAAACAGCACCGATATGGTGGCCGGAACCGTAACGGCACCCCGAATCGACTTAGTCAACGAAGAATTGTTATTAAGTCATTTACATGCTTCTGTACTCACTGTAAAACCAATTTACGCCCTGCGAAAATCCATGAAGGACATTGTGGATGTACAGGATACCAATAAGTTGTCCTTAAAACCTGAAATTTCGGATTTGCTTCAACTTACTGAGACTGAAAAGCAACAGGTTATTGCCAATTTTCAACAGGTTATTCAGGATAGTTATTTTAACAGGGAATTTGAAAAACGCAAACCGGGTTGGTTTACAGATAAATGGGTGGAGCAACATATCAATCAGTTTGCAGAGTCTTTTGATAAGTCGTTAAACCGGTGGAGGAAGCTTTACAGAGCAGCACAGGGACAGATTAAATCAGCTACATCGATTATTGAAAACCGTATTTATGGTGATAGTCACGAAAAGAAAATTGAGGCGAGAAAGATTCTTTTCAGAGCAGAAACAGAGCGGGATTTATTGCTGAACGAGCCACCTAAAAAACAGAATTCAGGTAATAACGAACAATCGGAGTTTTACCCCTATCGTTACTTAGCTGCCGAAGGCTTTCTGCCGGGCTATAATTTTACCCGTTTACCCATTCGTTCGTTTATGGAGACCGAAGCCGGTGGAGGAGAATATATATCCCGTCCGCGATTTGTGGCTTTGCAGGAATTCGGACCACGAAATGTGATTTATCACGACGGTGCGAAATTCCAGATTGACAAACTGAATCTGACAGATGCAGAACTAAAATTGGAACGGGCCAAAGTATGTCCCAAAACGGGTTATTTCCTCTACGACAATCAGTATGCTTATGAGGTGGATCCGATTATCAATGAACCATTGCAGTTGGATAGTACAAAACATATTCATACTACACTTATTGAAATGACCGAATCCCGGGCACACGAACAGCAACGAATCACCTGTCAGGAAGAAGAACGTACCAAAAAGGGATACGATATTCAAACCTATTTTAGTGTGGATGGCGGTTTCGAAAATTCGCTGGAAGGCAATGTGAAAATTGGCGATCAAAAATTGCTTCATATTCACTATTTCTCAACCTGCCGGATTTATAAACTGAACCTGAAATGGCGGGCTTCGGATAATGTTGGATTTGCCATTCAAATGAATACAGGTGCGTGGAAAAGCAGGGCACAACAACAGGCTTCCACCGACCCTGAAGAAATAAAAGAAGTGAAATTATTTACTTCGGACACGGCCAATGCCATTTATATTCAACCTATAAAAGCATTGCCTTTAAAAGGAGGAAGTAGTGGAGTTATTACCCTGATGTTTGCCCTGAAAAAAGCCATCGAAAATCATTTTCAGGTAGAATCGAACGAAATGGCAGCAACTATTATGGGTGATGAGGATGCTCCTAATATTCTGATATATGAATCATCGGAAGGCAGTTTGGGTGTATTGTCGCAATTGTTCGACAGCCCCGATGTTTATAAATCGATTATGAAAGAAGCTTATAGAATATGCTTCTTCAAAGATGATGTTGAACTGGAAGGCGAAGTTATACCTGCCACGTATGACGATTTGTTGAGCTATTACAACCAATATTACCATAAAAAGATAGACCGTAATCTGGTACGCGAAGCCTTGCAGGTTTTGCGTCATTCGAATCTGGAGATATCTTCTAACAGATCTTTCGACAATTACGACGAGCAGTATCAGTTTATGCAGGCAGCCCGTGACCCGAACAGTAGTACCGAAGAAAAGTTTCTGAAATATCTGTACAATCATTCGTTGCGATTACCCGATGAGGCACAGCCACATATCCCGAATATGTATGTCCGTCCCGATTTTCTTTTTAAGCCCAATATCTGTATTTTCTGTGATGGTTCACCACACGATAAAGATACAGTAAAGGAAGATGATATGGAGAAACGCAATGCGCTGAAGGCCGCAGGTTATCAGGTATTGACCTGGTATTATATGGATTCGTTGGATGAATTTGTAGGTAAACGGCCGGATATTTTTAAGAAGGTAAGATAAGTATTGTTCCTGAATATTGAAATTAACTACATGATTACTGTTGAAGATATAAAACTGTTGGTTGCCTCGGGCGAAGGTTACAATGTCGAATTTAAGGTGTCAGTTCCCTCAAAAGTAAAGGAGCTAAGTGAAGAAGTATGTGCATTTGCCAATGCTGCCGGAGGGGTTCTGCTTATTGGGGTAAACGATCAGAATCAACTGGTGGGAATAAATATTGACAATGCCAAACGGTCGGCCATTCAAAATTCCTTAAGCGAAATTACGCCTGCTCTGCATTGTACGCTCACGATGGTGGAAGTTGATGGCAAACAGATTGGAGTTATCGAAGTTCCGTCGGGAGCTAATAAACCCTATGTATTGTCGGGGGCAATTTATGTGCGTATTGGTCCTAACTCACAAAAACTCACCACAGCCGAGCAAATGCGCGATTTCTTTCAGCAATCGGGTAAAATATATTTCGACGAAGTATCGTGCCCGGAATTTGACCCGGATAGTATGGTTGATGCCGACCTCCTGCAACTTTTCAAAACGGAAGCACGGTTAGGCAGTTCGGTGTCCGACAAACAGCTTTTCGGCAACCTGAAACTACTGAACGACTATGGGCAGTTTAAAAACGGTGCTGTGTTGTTTTTCGGAAAAAATCCGGAGGCAATTATTGATACTGCCATCATTCGTTGCGTGGCATACAGAGGTACGGATAAGCGCTTTATTATCGATGACAAACCTTACGGCGGGAATCTGCACGCGCAGTTTCGGCAGACTATGGACTGGCTGCGCTCTAAACTGAATGTGGCTTATGATATTGAGGGGCAAGGTTCGGGACCACGTAAAGAAATATGGGAAATTCCCGAAACGGCATTCAAAGAGGCCATTGTAAATGCACTGGCTCACCGCGATTATTATGACAAGGGCGCAAAAACACTCGTCGAACTTTTCGACGACCGTGTAGAAATATCAAACCCCGGCGGATTGGTTAGCGCTATTCCCTTAGCTGATTTTGGGAAAAAGAGTCATTCACGTAATCCGCTAATTTTCGGACTGTTTGCCCGTATACATCTGGTGGAACAGGTTGGTTCGGGTATCAACCGAATGAATGATTTGATGAAAACTGCCGGACTCCCTCATCCTGTATATAATACCGATGGGATGTTTACTGTAATTTTTTCGAGGGTGCTTAAGAATAAGGGAAAAAGTTCGGGAAAAAGTTCGGGAAAAAGTTCGGGAAAAAGTTCGGGAAAAAGTTCGGAGAAAATCCTGCGGTTAATGACTGATAATCCGTTAATTACAATACCAGAGATAGCCAAAAGCATAAAGAAATCTTCACGTGCTGTTGAAAAACAGATATCAGTTTTGAAAATGAATAAAAAGCTTCGTCGGAATGGAAGTTTAAGAAGCGGTAGTTGGGAAGTTTTGTCAAATGAATAATTGAATAATATATGAGCGAATTTGATTATAAAGCAGGTAGTCTGGTCACTTTGCGTAACCGTCCGTGGATAGTATTACCCTCCGACGATAAAGATTTATTGTTGATTAAGCCACTGGGGGGAACTGATCTGGAGATTACCGGTATTTACAAACCGCTGGCCAATGCGGCAGACAAACCGCAACGCTACGATTTTGTAAAGCCAACGGCCAGCGATTTAGGTGATTTTGCTTCGGCTAAACTGCTTTATAATGCAGCACGCTTATCATTCCGTAATGCAGCCGGCCCATTTCGTTGCCTGGGGAAATTGTCATTCCGCCCGCGCTCATATCAAATGGTACCTTTGATTATGGCACTGAAGCAGGATGTGACCCGCTTACTGATTGCCGACGATGTGGGAGTTGGAAAAACCATTGAGGGGCTGTTGATTGCCAAAGAATTGTACGAGCGAAAAGAAATCAAACGCTTTGCAGTGGTTTGTTTACCCCATTTGTGCGATCAGTGGCAGGACGAGCTGAAAAATAAATTCGGTATCGAAGCGGTAGTGATTCGCTCGGGGACAGCTACGTCACTCGAACGGCAGATTCGGGCGCATGAGAATATTTTCCGTGCTTATCCGTTTCAGGTTATTTCCATCGATTATATCAAATCGGGCAGCAAACGCCAGGTATTTATTGACCATTGCCCCGAAATGATTCTGGTGGACGAAGCACACAGTTGTGCCCGACCTGCCGGTGCCAATACCTCGCAACAACTCCGCCATAAATTGCTGAGCGATATTGCTAAAAAAGAAAATCAGCACCTGATATTGCTTACTGCTACGCCTCATAGTGGCAAACAGCAGGAATTCCAGTCCTTATTAGGCTTGCTGAAACCTGAGTTCGAGAAAAGCGAAGTGGTGACTGCTACCGATACGCAACGCAAAACACTTGCGAAGCATTTCATACAGCGCCGGCGCGGCGATGTGATGATGTGGCTGGACGAAGAAACCAGTTTTCCGGAACGTAAATCGGAAGAAATTCCCTACGAAATAGCCCCGGAATATGCTGCCGTATTTGATGAAATTCTCAGCTATGCCCGCGACAGTGTTAGTCAGCATAGTGGTGATGGACGTAAACAACGCTACAGCTACTGGGATGCTTTGGCTTTGCTGCGCGGTGTGATGAGCAGTCCGGCTGCCGGAATATCCATGTTGCAGAAAAAAGCACAGAAGAAGCGCCTGATTGATGATGATGATTTGATAGAAGATGAAAACGAAAGTGCCGGAGTACTTGATTTAGACAATTCGCAGGATGATAATCTGCCCCTTTCGGTATTGGGGAAAGCTGCCGAAATATCAGCTTCGGAATCGGCGAGATTGCTGCAATATGCCCAACGCATGCAGCAATTGTATGGTGTTGAAAGAGATCGTAAAGCCAAAGAGTTGCTTATTCAGCTTAAAACCCTGATTGAACGTGGCTTCAATCCCATTGTTTTTTGCCGGTATATTCAAACAGCCAATTATTTAGGCGAAATACTGAAACCCTACTTCAGCGGAAAAAATTACAAAAACCTGCATGTGGAAGTGGTTACCAGCGAGCTGAACGACGAACTGCGTCGCGAAAAAATAGAGCAAATGAATCAGTCCGAGCGACGTTTATTGATAGCCACCGACTGCCTCAGCGAGGGTATAAATCTACAGGAAGGTTTTAATGCCTTGCTGCATTACGATTTGCCCTGGAACCCCAACCGGTTGGAACAACGTGAAGGACGTATCGACCGTTTCGGGCAGCAGGCGCCTGTAGTGGAAGTGGGATTGATTTATGGAAGTAATAACCCAATAGATGGGGTTGTATTAGATGTTTTGATTCGTAAAGCAATTGAGATTCGTCGTACCATTGGTATTTCTGTACCATTTCCAGAAAACAGCGCTTCGGTAATGGAGGCAGTTACCAATGCCGTGTTGTTGAAACCTTCAGTAAAAATCAAGCATGATGGACAACTTACACTTTATGATTCAGAAGAAATTGAAACGGTAAAGAAAAACTCAATTTCAAGTTTGGATATGGCAGCTAAACGTGAATTGGCTTCGCGCAGTATTTTTGCCCAACATGCGATTAAGGCGCACGAAATTGAAGAAGATTTGCGCGATGTGGACGAAGCCATAGGCAATGTGCAGGCTGTGGAGGATTTTGTGGTGGAAACCCTGCGCTTTATGGGTGTGCAAACCGATAAGAAAAGGGAAGGCTATAAAATCTTTACCGCCAACCTGCCGCAACGCCTGCGCGAGTTGCTGGGTACAAAACCCGAAATGCTTATTTCGTTTAAGTCGCCTACACCCACAGGCTTTAAATACATTGGGCGGAATCACCCGTTTACTGAACATTTGTCGCAAATGGTAATTAATAACGCCTTGCAACACAACGGTCAATATGCTGCCCGTGCTGCGGTGATGCGTACCGCTGATGTAACCGAAAAGACCGTACTTTTCCAGTTGCGCGTACGTAACGTTATAGCCGAACAACCCCTGAACAAAGAAATAGTGGCTGAAGAAATGTGGCTATGGGGCTATACCGGCGAAGTAGGTAACAAACACTATATTGATAAAGAAAAAGCACTCGCTTTGCTTATGATAGCTACCCCTGCGGGCAATATGGAAGAGGGTGAAAAAGCATACTGGCTCGGTGAAGAAATGGAATGGGTAGCCAACGAAACACTATTCAGGGCGGTAACCGACGAAGTGGCTTTGGAGAGGGCGAATCATTTGGTCGAAAGTCATACCAAATTCAAAAAGTTAGTGAGCGGTAGCGTATACAAAGTGGTGGAACCTGTTTTACCCATGGATGTGCTCGGTATTTATATCTTCTTACCTAAAATCTGATTTTATGCAAACAGAAGACATCAACTACCTGATTCGTCAGGGTGAAGGATTAAAAATTGAGTTTAAGGAAGCGAAGGACAGCGTTCCCCACTCCTTTTATGATACCGTTGTGAGTTTTGCCAATACGGATGGTGGAACTATTTTATTAGGTGTTGATGATAATGGAAAAGTAACTGGCATTGATCCGGAAGCAAAGGTAAAACTTCAGAAAGACATTATCACAGCCATGAACTCAACGGATGTGATTCATCCACCCATGTATATTCATCCTATTATTGTAAATCATCCTGATGGAGAAATCATGGTTATGCAAATACCCTGCGGAAGCCAGATACACAAATATAAAAACCGGATTTATAGCCGTGAGTTTGAAAGTGATCTGGATGTTACTGACAATCAACAAAAGGTAGGTGATATGTTTCTCCGTAAACGTAACTTCTTTACGGAATCACAAATTATACCGCATCTCACTATGAGCGATCTGGATCCTGCATTATTTGATAAAGCCCGTCAAATCATCCGGAATTATCGGAGCGATCATCCCTGGCTACTTGTCAGGAATGAGCAACTATTAAAAGAATCCGTACTTTGGAGAAAAGATTTTCTGGGTGATGGTAAAGAAGGAATTACGCTGGCAGCAGCCCTGATATTCGGAAAAGACACTACCATTCAAAGCATATTACCGGCTTATAAGGTGGAGGCCATGGTACGTATCCAAAACAAAGACCGCTGGGACGACCGGATGAATCCTCCTTTGAGAACCAATTTGATAGACACTTATTTATTGCTGAAAGAGTTTATCAATAAGCATTTACCTGAGAAATTCTGGATGGAAGGCGATCAGCGGGTAGATTTGCGTGATAAGATTTTCAGGGAAGTGATTGGTAATATTATTGTTCACCGTGAATACACCAGCGCTTATTCTACAGAATTGATTATAAGTGCTACAGAAGTCAGGATTACGAACCCAAACAGACCCCTTTTCCACGGTGTAATTCAGTCCGATGGTTTTAATCCGTTCCCTAAAAACCCCAATATCCGGAAATTCTTTACTGCCTTTGGTTGGACTGATGAAATTGGTTCGGGAATCCGGAACTCCAATAAATACCTGCCCTTGTATGCCGATGGTGCAAAGCCGGTATTCTACGAAAACGACACTTTTGTTACTGAAATACCCTTAAAGCATTTCACGCTCGGTAAATTTAGTAATGAGTTTATTGCATGGCTCGGATTAGGAAAAGAAGCTGAAGATCATTTACGTGCAGGTCTTATCAATATTACACTACCAGCTACATTGTCCGATTGTAATTGGGAAGACCTATTGTTGCAT
>JAYRXP010000062.1:0-2551 GCA_041917395.1 Paludibacter sp. | reverse complement strand
TCAATTCTTAGAGAGGTAGTATTTATAATTTAATTTAATTCAACGTTTATGGAAAAAGAAAATCTAAACACAACCAACCCGAATGAAATGACCGTAGTTGAACGGGTTAAAGCTCCAACGCCGAAGTTCTTCAAAACTTTACGTACAATCGGTATCGCATTAGCCGCTGCCGGTGGAGCTCTTTTAGCAGCTCCGATTGCATTACCCGCTGCGGTGATTTCCATTGCCGGTTATGTTGTGTTGGCAGGTGGTGTAATGACCGCTGTAAGTCAAACAGCCGTTGATACTAACGATTCAGCGAAACAAAATGAAACTCCTTGAAACTGCTACAAATGGTAATGTGTATGCAGGTACTTGCGGTGGTATGTTGCTGTCAGTTTTCAGCAATGTATTCGTAGAAGACCTGGTACGTACAGTTATTTTAGCCGTTGTAGGCGCTGTTGTCAGTTTTATTGTTTCGTTGGCTTTGAAGAATTTTATCAGGCGAAAGAATCGCTAAAAAACTACTACTTTCCGGTGTGGTAACCTTTTGTAGTAGTATGGCCTCCCTCAAAAATGGAGGCCTTTTTTATACTTACTACTGAACTACAAATACTTATAAAATAATATCCGCTTAGTCTGTGAAATTAAAAGCAGGTTTTGCTTGTATTGCTTTTCTATAGCTTCCAGACTACGAAGAGCCGCCACAGCTTTTTCAAACTGAGCCGGATTTTTAGCCACTTTATTTAAGCCATCCAAAATGCATGATTTTACATCCCGAAGCACGACAAACGGAATAACCGAACCACGCAAAAAAGGATAAAAAGCTTTAGACTGCCACAAGCTATACGATAGCCAATAGATTTGTTCTTTTTCTTCTTCGCATTTACATTGAATTACGAAACAATTGGGACATGGAGCTGTAAGCGGTTTTCCGCTGTTATTTCCTTTGTTTAGGATAAAGAAATGAGGTTTTCTGATTTCTTCTTTCTGATAATAAGACTTCAAAATAAAGGTACACATGAGGATAACGATTAAAGGGTGAATAAATGAGGTAAAATCCCTTCATTTTTTTCTTCGCAAAAAAGCACTAAAGGGAAAAAGAAAATGTAAACACCCTCTTACTGCAATAAAAAGCGGAATGAAATGTAGCGGTGAGGCTGTCAAGGTTTTTTGGTAGAATACTACCCGAAGTGAAACGAGGTGTGGAGATTGTGACAAAAACCCGTAGGGCTTGACCTTTACAGACTTATTTTAGGGCTGTTATCTTTGTGAACATTTTTTTGTCGGCAATTATTTTCACTCAAAAAGTCCTAATTTCTAGGTGCTTTTTTTCTGTTAACATTGAGAACAATTAAAACATCGTATTTGTATAATAAATTCATTTTCTATAATCATTGCATTAAGTTCTTTCGGGGCTTACTCGCCGCAGGAACGAAGGCAACCGCTGGAAATGGGTGGGAAAATGGCATGGGTATGACTGAGGGAACGGAATATATGGAGTGAGTAAAGGAATACTTATGCCGCGGGGTGCTGAGGTGGATGCATGAATGCAGGCATAATGGAGCGTAGGGGTTCGGAGTGAGGTACGAACGTAGTTCCCGGAGTAATGGAGCCGGAATGAATGTACCGACCGCAAGCACATGAAACAATAAACGATTGCCTGAAATGACCGCAACAGCTAATGGGCGGTGGGGAAAATGAGGAAATGCACGAAGTGCTAAATAACTTACAAGCTGCTTGAAAAGGAGCTTGACATCTGTCCCCATATTTTGAAAACCTTTTGTAATTTTCATTGCTTCCCGAAATAGACCTTCAATGAAAATTACAAGTGGTTTTCGGGGCATTGTTCTCGGATTGGCGAAGCCTGAACAACGCACCGATAAGGTGTAATTAC
Source organism: Paludibacter sp. (assembly GCA_041917395.1). Lineage (GTDB taxonomy): Bacteria > Bacteroidota > Bacteroidia > Bacteroidales > Paludibacteraceae > Paludibacter. The sequence continues at coordinate 675 of JAYRXP010000062.1, read as the reverse complement.
TTTCCGCTCTGCCTTTAGGCGATTAATGGGGCAAACTCGTCGCAGAAATGAAAAACATACCATTGGAAATGCGTGGAAAAAGGCTTGGGGAATAACCCCTAACCCCTAAAGGGGAATTAGACGACCTATACAAGCAAATAATCGAGAGCCAGTATCCCGAAGCCGTGGGGTGCTGAAGTGTATGATTGGAATGAAGTGCAATGCAGTATCAGGGGCTAGCGTGAGGAACGAACAGAACGCAGCTCCTGGAACGGAATGGAGCGAAAATGGAAATCATATACTGCAAGCACATGGCAAATAACGACATGTTTTTTATTTTCTGCACAACTGATGGGTGGTGGGGAAATATTGAGGCTTTTCGGGCAGCGTAGCGGGCAAAGCGTTGATCTTGTGCGGCTATTATACATAATTTGGTTATAAGCTTTTTTCAGGGTATTCTCCCCGAAACGTAGTGGAGTACGAAGTATGAAAAAATGCATATAACTACATGTTATGTATCTTAGCTTTGGGTTGTTTTTTTCTGGCGCATTTCAGGCACGGTGGTGGCGGTTGGAGTGCCTGATTTCTTTTTGCCTGTGGGTGGATTGAAACAGTGGTTTTGAAAAAACAACACTGTGAATGTTGGGTGGATTGCAAAAAGTGTGACAGAAAAAAACAACAGCAGGGTGGATTGCG
>JAYRXP010000061.1:0-2590 GCA_041917395.1 Paludibacter sp. | reverse complement strand
TGGTGTTTGGAATTTCTTCCAGAACTCAGTTGTTTGCTGGTATCTGTATGATGAACTTCGCCCCTATCTGGCTAAGCAGTTGATTATACCAAACGGAAATGAAAACCAACGAATGACTTTCGACGATTTCTTCACACAACGGTTATTCTATTCGTACCTGTTGGGCGATAGTAACATGTTCGATAAAATGTTACTCCAAACTTACAACGACCCTGTAAGCATCCGCAGAGAGCAACAACGTATTGAATACGAATTAATGAATGTTGAACAGGATATTTGGGAACAATAATCTGGAAACGCACAAAAAAAACGGTTTTGACTGGAAATTCAGTCAAAACCGTTTTTTTATGGCTTCTAATTCTGATTAAACCTCACCCATAGCTTTTTTAAAGAACTTCTGAGCCTGTGAATAGTCTATTTTTCCGCAAGGTCCGGAAATACAACCACCTTCGCAAGCCATAACCTCAATAAAATTTCCGGGAGCTTTTCCCTTTGTGTAAGCTCTGAGTAGTCCGATATTCTTTTTGTTCAAATTTGCTACGGAAATCGGCTTAATTGCAACATTTGGATACAACGATTGTACAGCTGCAATTACTCCACCTGCACGGGCAAATCCCCTGCCTTCGAGTGGTGCTGTTTCACGATTTTCGGCTGCAATTGTTTCAATATCTATTCCCAGACCCGAAAATAAGGTATCAATCTCTTCGAAAGTCAACACATAATCAATCACCGGATGATCCATAACTTCCTTACGTTTGCCGACACATGGTCCTATAAACACAACTTTAGCATCGGGATACTTTTCTTTCGCCATTTCGATTGTATAATACATTGGCGATCCCGTATGCGACACAAAAGGCTTCATATCCGGCAAATGCTTATTCACCAACTCGATGTATGACGGACAGCAGGAAGTAGTCATAAACTGTTGTCCTTCCTCCAGTTTTTCCTGCAATTCAGCCCCTTCTCTGCGTGTTGTTTCCATGGCTCCGTGAGCAACCTCTATTGCTTCGACAAACCCGATTTTTTCGACAGCAGCAGCTATTTCCGGAAGCGTATTGTTGAACTGCGACATGATTGATGGCGCCATAATTGCAACCAACTGTTCACCACGTTTAATCGCAGTCAGAATATCTATCAGTTGCGAAATTTCATATATTGAACCAAACGGACAGGCATTAATACATTTTCCACAATAAATACATTTATCCTCATCAATATGCTCAATTCCATTCTCATCCTTCTGGATTGCCTTTACAGGACAAACTTCTTCGCAGGGCACCGGAATATACACAATGGAATGATACATACAGGCTTCTTTGCAGATACCGCAATTTATACATTTTGCGTGATTTATGTAAGCTTGTCCGTTTTCCATAAACGATATAGCATCTTTCGGACAATTCATGAAGCACGAACGCGCTACACAGCCCTTACATAAATTTGTAACAACATAATTGGTCTTAACGCAAGCGGTACATGCTTCGTCTACTACAGTCAGAATTGATTTGGAAGTTTCTTTACGGGTTAATGCCCTCGAAGCGTATTCCGACAACGGAGTGAGTTCATCTTCCTCTTCATCAACACGATAGCCCAGAATTGGAAGCATTTTATACTTTAATACGGCTCTCTCTTTGTGAATACAACACCTGCCACGAGCCTGGGCATTTTTGGGAGACATATTTATCGGAATGCGATCAATTTCCTCCAGTAATTTATCTTCATTAAACAAAGAAATTATTTTCGACATCAATACCCGTCGAACAATCATAGTGTTGTTTACAAATGCCATCTTCTGTTTACTTAGTTTTTATTGCGCTGCAAAGTTACAACTTTTCGCTATATTAAGGAAATATTTCCATAATCAGAGTTTGATTTTCCTGAAAAAAGTGCAGAAAAAAAGTTGTTTATGACAGCTTTTACCTTCATAAACAACTCATAATATGCAAATTAACAATTTAACAGCAATAAGCAGTCTAAATCAGTTTTTTTGACGTTTTATTCCCTGAAAAACGAACTCAACAATGCTGTTTTTATTTTTTTCGAAGTTCTCGCTTATATTCTGACGAATATATGGTACCTCCAAACCTTTGATAGCATAAAATATAATCAGCGACGACAAATCAAGATCCATTCGTTTAAAAATTTTCTTCTCCACACCTTCGGCAAGAATTTTCTTCAGAATGGCAATTTCTTTTATGTCAATTTTGCGACGTGTGCGCTCTACCTCGTAAATATCGTGAAAGAAATCGGCACGCAACGATCCGTTTCGCGTCACAACATCCCTGATAGCATCCAAATGCGTCAGAATATGGTTGGTTAACTTCACATCCGGTTCCCGCTCGTCGAGCGATGCTTTGCTGAGTCGTTCCAAAACAGATTCTAATTCTCTGTCAATAACTGCTTTGTATATTTCTTCCTTATTATTAAAATAAGTGTACAGTGTTCTTCTGCCTTTTTTGGATGCCTCAGCAATATCGTTCATGGTAACATCTTTTTTACCATTTTGGGCAAAAAGTTCACGCGCTACCTCAATGAGCATTTTTTTTGTATTCGACATTTTTTTCGACATGGCAGATAATTATATTAC
>JAYRXP010000060.1:0-22171 GCA_041917395.1 Paludibacter sp. | reverse complement strand
CATCTGTAGTTTCAACATACTTATTTAAACCTGTAAAAGTGCCAATCCATATTGTCCCGTTTTTATCTTCACATATCGAGCGCACATCGTCTGATGAAAGTGAAAGCGAGTTGCGCATATCGTGCCGGTAGTTTTTTATAACTTCAAAATTTTTGTTCAGTTTATAAAAACCGTTGCCCAGCGTCGAAATCCAAAAGTTTTTCTTTCGGTCTTCGTAAACCGAAACAACATTTATATCCGATAAAATAGGTATTAAATTTTCTTTACCTTCCAATAAATAAAGACCTTTTGAACTTCCAAGTAACAAACGTCCACCTGTAGTTTCGAAGATGCTTTTGGCTGATAGTTGTTTGCTTAATGTACAATAATGGGTTAATGCTTTGTTTTCAGGCAAAAGTTGATACAGATTGTTGGCTGTTACTACCCAAAAGCCATTAGTTCCTTTGCTAACCGAAAGCACATTTTCGGCATTCAACGTACTGAATTTCTCCGTTTTGTGATCAAAATCAACCAACTTGCCATCGCATACAAAATAGATATTGCCTGAGCCATCACCAACAATTGAATTTACATTATTTCCGGGCAAAGCTCCATTCTCTTTTTTTGGATAATACGATGTGATTTTATAACCATCGTAACGGTTTATACCTTCGCGGGTACCAAACCACATCATCCCGAATTGATCTTGGTAGATACTATTTACAGTAAGCTGCGAAAGTCCGTTCTGAATACCAAGATGTTCAAAGTTAACATCCTGCGCTTTCGAAAAATTAAAACCCGAAGCAAAGAATAATACAAAAAAAAGGAACAGGAAGAACTTGTTTTTTCGGAAACCGTACCACATTACTATTAAATTTAAGTTGTATGCCCTTCCTTTTGTATGGTTGAGCAATTGCAAAGTTACAATTTTATCTGAATAACAAATATTGATAAATAAAAATATCAACCATTAAAATTAAACAAGAATAAAAAATTCAAAAACAATTATTACTTTTGCACTTATAATTATCCACAAATTCACAATTAAAACTATGACCAATTTATCAAAAGAACCGGAAATGTACAAGCTGGTTGAACCTCACACCACCATCTGTTTTCTCTCTGTCAATGAAATTAAGAAATACTGCAAGCAACTCAACAACAATCTTATTGAGGTTATTGATAGACTGGATGATATTATAATGTTTGAGGCATTTAATGAGAATGATCGAAAATACATTCAAAAGAAAGATATTCATTTCAAAGAATTCAGACTTAGCAAAGATGATCAGCTAAAGCATGGCGACATTATCATTTCTAACATTTTGGAAGCTTCTTTATTTGAAGCTATCGAAAGAGCAATTAAATTCTTTGGCGCCCCCGACAAAGATAAATGGTACAGTAAAATAGCGCAGTATAAAACTGATATTCTCAGAATTGATCAGGATACTGATTGGATGCTGGACACTTTAAACACACTCTTTGAAACCTTTCAATATATTTTTTCAGGTTTGGAAAGTTCTAAAATGTCAGAGATTATGAAAAAATACAATTACATAAAATCCGATGACGTGGATGGTGTAAATTTTAATTTCAGTTTTGTGTTTCTTGCTCTATCAAGTGAATCTGACATTATCAAAAAGAAGAACCTTCTCCTGGATGCTATTACACAACGTTATCTGTTTTGTCTGCAATTGAATTTAGACCCGGACAAACACAAACCCAACATTGACTTTAAAGGCAAATGCCTGAAAGCCATAGAAATCATCGATTTTCAGATACAAAATACAACCGACAAAACAATTGCAGTTACAATAAATCCGGACAATTCAGAAACTAATGTCGATAATTTGGAGCCTGAACCTGAAACATCAATCAAAAACAAAGAATTTACAACCAGGCGTCAGGTACTGGCTATATACTACATGCTGAATGAACTGGATAAAAATACAAATTCAATCGATCGCACAGTAAAGTCGCGGTTCATACACTTCCTAACCGGAAAAAACGAAAGTAATATTTATAAAACGTTGTCCGAATCCCACAAAGGTCTTGAAAACGACAAAAACAACAAGAGTGCAATAAGAGATCTGGAGTTTGTAAGACAATACTTCGAAAATATGGGACTTACAGCTATCGCACAAAAAATTTCCAACGACATGCAGTAAGCCTGCTTTGCCTTTTTTTCAGTTTTATTTATCAAAAATCAATATTTTGGGTTACCCTAAGGGTTACCTAAGCCCCTCTGCATCCCTGTAATTTTGCATCGTCAACACCAATCAAACGGTTGCTTACAATTCAAAATTACAAAAAATGAACGCATCAAATTTTTCGAAGAGTTTTAATTTTTCAGCCAGAGCTCCTCCGTTTTTGCTACAGCGATGCTCTATGGATGCTCCATGGATGCTCCATGTCTCAAGACAGTTTTTTCAAATAAATTTTTATCATAAAAGTAATCCAATATGTATAATAACTCAACCAAATTAATTAATAAAAATAATGGCTAAATTTAATTCAACCACGTTCGGTACAATTTCCGGACGTCACGGCAGCGCAGTAGCTGCCACAACCAAAGACGGCAGAAGTATTCTGAAAGTTTTCAGAGCTCCGGGCAACCCGAACACCGACAAACAGCAGGCGCAACGTTCAAAATTCGGTTTCACGAACAGCGAACTAAGCTGTATGCGAAATCTGTTTAAAACAACCTTTCTGAGTCCGAATGGGATGCAGCAAGGTGTGTCGCTGGCAATGAAACAGGCAGTTACGGGCGAAGCTCCCGATTTTGCAATTGATTACAGTTTGCTTACACTTTCGGTAGGAAGTGTGGATAGTGCCGGACAGTTGAGTGCTGTAAAAACTACAGGCACGAAAGTGAAACTGGATTGGAACACCACCATTGGTACCAACAGTACCGAAAAAGATGGCGTTAACGTCGTTTTCTTTAATCCTGCTGATAAAATATCGGTGCTAAAGCAAAATCAGGCGCTTCGCATTGCCGGTACAACCGAAGTGGAACTCCCTGAAATATGGGCCGGCAGTGAAATTCACTGTTGGATATATTTCTCGGCATCAACGGGTTTGCTTAATTCACTGAGCAAATATGTCGGTACTATTCAGTTGTAATTCTGATTTTTTTACTGCGAAAGGGGTTGTTCTTTCTGAACAGCCTCTTTTTGCATTACCTGAAAATCCACACAAATGATTTATAATTTAAAATAGCAAATTTGTACAAATCCCTTTTGAAAAATATTCCGATTGTTCAGAAATCGGTTTGTGTAAGTGCTTGTTGCATTTTTTTTTGTATCATTGCATTGTGTTTTAATCCGGCATGTCCAAAATGAAAAAACTCATCTATTTTGTAGTCCTGCTTTCCCTTCACTGGCATACAGCGAATGCTGTTCAAAACTCCTATTTCGAACACCTGAAAGTGAGCAACGGCCTCTCGCACTATTCGGTAAATTCATTGTATCAGGACGAGAATGGAATGATCTGGATTGGTACACGCGATGGACTGAACCGTTACGATGGCAACGAGATTACAGTATACAAACAAATAAAAGGAGATTCCACAGCCCTTTTTGGCAACAATATCCGTTCGGTTTGTGGCGATAAAAAAGGATATCTGTACATGCAGTGCAAATCGGGTGTGCTTTCATTCGACCTGAGAACCGAAAAATTTAAAACGATACGCCGGCAGGGAGTTTCGACCATTGCTTACGGCAAAGAAAACCTTTGGTTTTGTTCGTCCGATTCCGTTTTTATGTATCGTCCCGCGAAAAACAACGAACTGCAGTTGTATGCAATATTCTCCGAAAAATCAATGCGCGCATCTGCATTGCTTGAAACCAACGACAAATTGCTTTATGTTGCCACTAACACAAACGGGGTGCTGGTGTACGACCGCAACCGGAAAATTGTAAAACGCTGGAATATAAGCGATGTCATTAGTTTCTACGAAGACAGCAAAAAAACAGTGTGGGTGTGCACCCGCTTCGACGGACTCTACAAAATTGACTTCGCGGGCAATATTACATCCTATCAGAATAATCCTGCCGACGCGGAAAGCTTACCGGATAATTTTGTGCGTACAATATGCGAGGACGACTTTGGAAACTACTGGATCGGACTTTTCAGTGGCTTATGTAAACTGAATTCCGAAAAGGAAAAATTTATGGTCTTCAGGTACGAACGTCAGATTTCGCACGGATTAAGCAACGCTTCGGTTTGGTCTATTATCAACGACGCACAGGGAACTTTATGGATTGGAACGTATTTTGGTGGCATCGATTTATACAATCCGAAATACTCCATTTTCAATTATTACGGCGCCTATAGCAATACGCCAAACTCACTGAGCAGTCCGGTGGTGGGACGTATTATCGAGGATAATGCCGCAAATTTATGGATAGGAACAGATGGTGGAGGACTAAATTATTACAATCGCAAAACACAAACCATTGAGGCTTTAAAGTCAAATGGAAAGCGGGGTTTATCTTCAAACTACATAAAATCGCTGTGGTTGGACGAAAAACGAAATAATTTGTGGATAGGAACGCATCGTGGTGGCTTAAATAAACTCAATCTGAACACCCGTCAGTTTACTGTTTTTCAGAACAACCCCGGCAATCCTAAAAGCATCCCGAATAACAATGTACGTGAAATTGTACACCGCAACGATACACTGTTTCTGGCTACGCAAAATTCAATCGGAGTTTTCGATCTGCGTACAGAAACCTGCTCAACACTCAAATTCAAAGAGGTAGATTTATCGAGGCGCGAACTACCTGATTTGTTTCTGGACTCGAAAAATCGCCTGTGGTTTGCTCATTCCAACAATGTGTATGCCTGTCAGCTGAACACCGGCAAAGTAAAAAAGTACGACTCGAATAATAATGTGTTACTGTTTTTTGAAGATAGTAAACATCGCCTGTGGGCAGGAACGGATGGTGATGGTATCTATTTATTTGATGAAAAAAAACAGCAATTAATGCCCAATACCGAATTTGATAAATTCCTGCCCTCCAGATACATTATTGATATGCGCGAATCGAAAGGTGGCTATTTTTACATTTCGACAAACGCCGGACTTCTGATTGTCGACAATGAACTGCAACATGCTCAGATTCTGAATAGTTCTATCGGATTTCCACTGGAGGCACTCAATGAAAACAGTTTGCACATAACTGATAAAAACGAAATATTTGTTGGTGGAATTAATGGCATGGTTTCGTTTCAGGAGAAAGATCTGAATATTCCACGCGTGAATTACAGCGTAAATATTACCGGAATAAGGGTAAATAATAAAAAAATCAGTCCTGACGATTCGTCGATTATCCAACAAGCACTGCCCTATCTCAACGAAATTGTATTGAAACCGGAACACACAGTTATAAGCATCTTATTTTCAACCACAAATTATATTAACGTTCTGAAAACTGACGTAGAATATCAGTTGGTTGGGTTCGACAAAGAATGGATTGATGCTAACTATCAGCAAATTATCACCTATACAAACTTAAATCCCGGAAAATACACCCTGAAAATCAGGGGAAAAAACCAAACAAGTGCGGGTATTTTTCCTGAAAAAGAAATAATCATTACAGTGCTTCCGCCATTTTATAAAACCACGCTGGCGTATATTCTGTACCTTATTATCATTGTCACACTTTCGGTCATCCTTATCCGGTTTTATACATCAAAAATAAAACTGAGCACTTCGCTTGAGTATGAAAAGCGTGAAAAAATTCAGATAGAAGAACACAATCAGTCGAAGTTGCGGTTTTTTACCAATATTTCGCATGAGTTTCGTACGCCTCTTACGCTGATTATTAACCAAATTGAGGTTATGTTGCAAATGGGACATGTGCCACAAAGCATCTACAACCGCTTGCTGAACGTAATGCGTAATGCCAACCACATGAAAAAACTGATTACCGAATTGGTCGATTTCCGTAAATACGAGCAGGGTTTTATGAAGCTTAAAGTGTCGGAAAACGATTTTATTCCGTTTCTGAACGAAATTTTTCTTTCGTTTAAAGAACTGGCTCAGTCAAAAGAAATTAACTATACATTCGAGTACAAACAACCGGATATTAAACTTTGGTTCGACGAAAATCAAATGGATAAGGTTTTTTACAACCTCCTGGCCAATGCATTTAAATACACACCCCCTAAAGGCAGCATTACACTTAAGACAGAAGTGTTTGATTACAAGATAGTTGTTACCGTAACAGACAATGGCGTTGGCATCGACAAAAAGGCATTAAACAATATTTTCGACCGTTTTTATCAGGCCGAAAATAGTTCGATGGACACAACAACCCGTCAGGGTTCAGGCATTGGTTTGGCCCTGGCCAACGGTATAGTTGGGCTGCATCATGGCAAAATTGAAGTTTCGAGTGAAGTAAATAAAGGAAGTATTTTTACTGTAACTTTGATGATGGGCGAAACCCATTTTGAAGATGCTGAAAAAACGCATTTTAAAGAAAATGAAAGCAATTTTATTGCAGAAATAATTACGCCCGACAAAGAGTTTATCGAAGAAATCAGACTTTCGCAACAGAATGTGAACGCTCAGAATTCCAGCATACTGATTATTGAAGATAACGAAGAACTGTTGCAACTCTTAGCCGGTATATTCGAGCCCATTTATAAAGTTACAACAGCGACTAATGGTGTGGATGGTTTTGAAAAAGCCACTGAGGTTCAGCCGGATATAATTCTGAGCGATGTAATGATGCCCCGCATGTCGGGCGTGGAAATGTGTTCGAAACTGAAATCAAACTTCGAAACATCGCACATTCCCATTGTGCTGCTCACTGCACAAACAGCGGCCGATTATGTGGTGCAGGGATTGCTCACCGGCGCCGATGATTACATTGTTAAACCTTTCAACACCAAGGTGTTGGTTACCCGCTGCAACAACCTTGTAAACTCGCGTAAATTGCTGCAACAAAAATTCGCACAACAAGCCGACGTAGACACACACCTGATTGCAACAAACTCCATCGATCAGCAACTGCTCGAAAAAGCAACTGCCATTGTCGAAAAAAATATTGACAATGCCGCGTTCGATGTCAACGATTTTGCCTCGGAAATGTGGCTGAGCCGGACCAATTTATTCAACAAACTCAAAGGAGTTACAGGGCAAACGCCCAACGACTTTATAGTGAATATTCGCCTTAAAAAAAGCATTTATTTAATCGTAAACTCACCTAATCTTTCCATTGCCGATATTGCTGTGCAGGTTGGTTTTGGCTCTACGAGTTACTATATCAAAAAATTTCACAAGCTGTTTGGCGTAACACCAGCTCAATACCGTAAGAATTTATAATACTAAGATGCATCGTAAGCGAAACCAACAATCAATTCGGCTGCTTATATGTAATTATTTTTATCATATTTATTGTTTTTCGATATATTTATTTTGTTATTCAAAATAAATTGTTTTTCTTTGCAATGCGAATGGCTGAACAAATAACAAACTGTATCCGTTCGATAACTAAACAATATAAACAATTTTAAAAATGAATTCCTATGAAGCAGTTTCTTAAATTCACGTTAGCGACCATTGTTGGTGTGTTTCTGGCTTCTATTCTCAGTATGTTGCTGTTTTTCGGTATAGCGGGTGCAATAGGTTCATCGGAAGACGAGACAGAAGTGAGCGAAAACTCTGTTTACCAGCTTAATCTCGAAGGAACATTGATTGACCGTTCGCAGGACGATCCTTTCTCAGGTGCATTTGCCGAAGCATTCGGACAGGCCGAACAAAAAGTTATCGGGCTCGACGATGTACTGGAAAATATTCGCAAAGCTAAAAACAACGAAAATATCAAAGGAATCTACCTGAAAGGCGGAACACTGATGGGCGGATTTGCCTCGATCAAAGAAATCCGTGACGCATTGGCCGACTTCAAAAAAAGCGGCAAATTTGTAGTTGCTTATGCCGATAATTATATTCAGAAAAATTATTACCTGGCATCCGTGGCCGATAAAGTATTAATCAACCCTCAGGGAATGGTTGAATTGAAAGGACTTTCGGCAGAGTTGATGTTTTTCAAAAACACGCTCGACAAACTGGGCATCGAAATGCAGGTGGTGAAAGTTGGTACTTATAAATCGGCTGTAGAGCCATATATAAACACCAAAATGAGTGACGCCAACCGCGAACAGGTGAGTGTTTTTCTGGGCTCTATATGGAAAAATATGGTAAGCGAAATCTCGAAATCGCGCAAAATAACTCCGGAGCAACTCAATGCTTATGCCGACGAGATGATGATGTTTCAACCGACTGAAAAAACCAAACAGTATGCGCTCGTTGACTCACTGGTTTACGCCGATGAGGTGGATAGCATAATCGGCAAATATGTAAAGGATTTTGAACTGATTGAACACACTAAAATGTGTAAGGTAACCGTAGATGAAAAATACGAAAAAGACAAAGTGGGTATAATTTACGCCGTGGGAGGCATTGACGACGGTAACAGCGACGGTATTGATTCGGAAAAATTAGTGGAAACGATTAACGAAGTAGCTAAGGATTCTGCTGTAAAAGCCGTTGTATTCAGAGTAAGTTCTCCCGGCGGTAGCGCTTATGGTTCGGAACAAATATGGCGCGCACTCACCCTGCTGAAAGCTAAAAAACCACTTGTGGTTTCGATGGGCGATTATGCTGCTTCGGGCGGATACTATATTTCGTGTATGGCCGACAAAATTGTAGCACAACCCAATACCATCACGGGTTCAATCGGTATTTTCGGAATTATTCCCAACATCGAAGGACTCAACAATAAACTTGGTTTCACTTACGATGGTGTAAAAACGAATAAAATGAGTGACGCGATTTCGGTCAACCGTAAATTCACCCCCGATGAGCGTAATTTAATGCAGAACTACGTTAACCGCGGATATGAATTGTTCGTAAAACGCTGTGCTGATGGACGCAAAAAATCGACAGACCAGATAAAAGCCATTGCGGAAGGTCGCGTATGGACAGGTGAAGATGCGATTAAAATTGGTTTAGTGGATAAAATCGGAGGAATAAACGACGCTGTTAAAATTGCCGTTGAGAAGGCAAAACTTAAAACCTACATGGTAAAAGAATTCCCTGTAAAAGAAGACTTTTTCACCAAACTGATGAAGGATTTTGATGGTGGTGTGGAAACACGCATACTGAAATCGCAGTTGGGCGACGACTACAAACTGCTGAAAAAAGTTCAGGAACTTAAGCAAATAAATGGCATTCAGGCTCGCATGCCTTTCGAATTTGAAATAAAATAGTTTTGAACTATTCCAAAATTAAAAGGGCAAAACAGAAATGATTATTTTCTGTTTTGCCCTTTATTTTTTGCCGGTTTTATTATTTTTCGTTTCGCTTTTGTACGTTGTAGAAAATCTTCATCTGATTTCCCAGAATTTTAGTGAATCCCTTTACATCGTCGGCACTCCAGGCGCGGTTTACTTCACCATATTCGCCAAAGTCGGTTTTCATTAAATCGAACGGACTATCCACGCCCACCAACGTGTAGCTGTACGGACGAAGTTTTACAATTACTGTTCCGGTTACATTTTGCTGTGAACTTTGCAGAAATTGCTCCATGTCGCGCATTACAGGCTCCAGATATTGAGCTTCGTGCAGGAACATGCCATACCAGTTTCCGAGTTGGTCTTTCCAGTATTGTTGCCATTTGGTAAGCGTATGTTTTTCGAGCATTTTGTGCGCGTTGATTATCAACAGCGGAGCAGCCGCTTCGAATCCCACACGTCCTTTTATACCGATAATTGTATCGCCAATGTGCATATCGCGGCCAATACCAAACTTGCCGGCAATTTCTTCCAGTTTATTAATAAGAAGCACTTTGTTTGCATTTTCTTCACCATTTACAGCCGTAATTTCTCCTTTTTCGAAACTTATGGTGATGGTTTCTTCTCCCTGCTTCTCAATCTGACTCGGATAAGCCTCTTCGGGCAATGTCTGGTTCGATTTCAGCGTTTCTTTACCTCCAATCGATGTTCCCCAAAGCCCTTTGTTGATCGAATATTCCATTTTGGTAAAATCGGCCACAAAACCATGCTCTTTCAGGTAGTTGATTTCGTACTCACGTGTCAGCACCATGTCGCGCGTAGGGGTCAGAATTTTTATTTCGGGCGCAATTACATCAAAAGTCAGGTCGAAGCGAACCTGGTCGTTTCCGGCTCCGGTACTACCATGCGCCACATAATCGGCTCCTATTTCCTTGGCATAATGGATAATGGCCAACGCCTGAAAAATACGCTCCGAACTTACCGAAATGGGATAAGTTCCGTTGCGAAGCACATTGCCAAACACCATGTATTTAATACTCTTTTCGTAATACTCCTGCGTGACGTCAAGCGTTGCGTGCGAAGCTGCTCCAAGACGGTAAGCTTTATCTTCGATCACTTTCAGTTCCTCTTCGCTGAATCCTCCGGTATTTGCAACCGCTGTGTGTACCTCGTAGCCTTTTTCTTTGGCCAGATACATGGCACAAAACGAAGTGTCTAACCCACCGCTAAATGCCAATAATACTTTTTCTTTCATTTTTTATAAGTCTAAGGTCAGAAGACATAAGTCTAATGACAATCATATTTTTTCAACTGATTTATTTTGCCTCATCTTTGGCAGGGTCGAACAACATGCCGGTGCAAAGACAATGTTTGCGGTTGGTGCGTTGCAGAATATCGTAGTTCACACAGCTCTGACAACCTTTCCAGAACGATTCGTCGTCGGTAAGTTCGGAAAACGTAACTGGTTTATATCCCAGCTCCGAATTAATTTTCATAACGGCCAATCCTGTGGTGAGTCCGAAAATTTTAGCATTAGGATAGCGCTGACGCGAAAGTTCAAAGGCTTTGCGCTTAATTTTTTTTGCCAATCCCTGTCCTCTGTATTTATCCACAACAATAAGCCCCGAGTTAGCCACAAACTTTTTGTTGCCCCAGGTTTCGATATAGCAAAATCCCGCAAATTCATCACCAGCGAGTGCAATGATAGCCTTGCCTTCCCTCATTTTTTGTTCCACATACTCAGGCGAACGGCGCGCAATACCCGTTCCCCGAACCTTGGCTGCAGTGGCTATCGTCTCTAAAATGGTCTCTACATAACCCAGATATTTTTCGTCAGCAATTTGTACCGTTATATTATCAACGGTATAGTTCGTATCCATCTCCTAAATTTACTTTTTCAATTATGCCCGTTAAGGCGTCCTAAATTCTCAATTCTCAGCAAAAGTGTTTTTCATCATTAGCAAAATATCATCCCTTGTTACTCCTTCGCGTGGTATGACCAGTATTGTGTCATCACCGGCTATGGTGCCAAGAACTTCTTCGGTCGCTTTGTTGTCAATATCCCAGGCAATAGCGCTTGCATATCCTGGTTTTGTTTTGACTACTGCCAGCTGTCCCGAAAAATCGACACTGAGCACTGCTCCGTACGAAATAGTGGGATTAGCAGTTGGCTGAACAGCTAATGGCTTATTGTAAACCGGCAAAACATACTTGTACAATCCGTTGGACAATGGTGTTTTTGCTACTTTTAAAAGTTTTAAATCGCGCGAAAGAGTTGCTTGTGTTACATCGCATTGCCTCTCGATAAGCAGTTTCAGTAGTTCTTCCTGACTTCCCACTACTTTCGATCGGAGAATTTCTGAAATTATCTGCAATCGGTTTCGTTTGTTTTTCATACCGTAAAATGGTGTGTTTTAGTTACTAACTCAATATAAAATGCATATTTTTTCATAAATAATGCATAAATATATAATTAGCGTGCAAATATACGGCAAATATTCTTTTTATGCAATATTATGCATAAAAATTTACTCTTAAAACTTGAAAAACGAATATTTATAACATATTTATGTATTTACAACACACCTGAACGACAATATTATTCAGTCCGAAATGCAAATTCATTCAGAATTTTACTATTTTTGCAAAAAAATACATTTTGAGAACTGAATTACGCATTACAGATGACGGGTCACACACACTTTATGTACCCGAAATTGACGAAACATATCATTCGACACACGGCGCCATACAGGAATCGATGCATATATTTATCCATTCAGGTTTGTTGCATTGCAAAAAACAAATGCTGAATTTGCTCGAAATCGGGTTCGGAACAGGTCTGAATGCTTTCTTAGCAGCTGTTACAGCGCAGGATGCTAGCTACACAATAAACTATCATACACTCGAAAAATTTCCGGTGCCCGCCGAACAAGCCCTGCAACTAAACTTTAGTCAACAAAGTGCAGTGCATAATTCGCGCGAACTTTTTGAGAAAATTCATTTAGCTGAATGGGAAAAGGAAGTGGAAATTTCCGGTAATTTTCGATTAAAAAAGCTGAACTCGGATTTCACATCGTACACTCCCGACACAAAATTTGATGTGGTGTTTTTTGATGCATTTTCGCCCGAAAAACAACCGGAAATGTGGACAAAAAAGCAGTTTGAGAAAATATTTGCTGCCTGCAACGAAGGCGCTGTACTCACAACATACTGTGCAAAAGGAGTTGTAAGACGCACACTACAGGAAGTTGGGTTTAAAGTAGAACGCCTGCCCGGACCTCCGGGCAAGCGTGAAATTCTGAGAGCTGTTCGGCCTGTTTTATCGGCGCATCATCATTTGCATTAATCCACCTCCATTTTTCACATTGGTAAATCCTATTTGTTGCAGCATGCGTTGCGCATAAGCGGAGCGTGCTCCCGAAGCACAATAAACAGTGATGTCGCGCGACTTGTCGCCGAGTTCACTTATTCTGGCCTGCAACTGATCGAGTTCAATATTGACAGCTCCTGGATAAGCACCGTTCATAAATTCTCCACGCGTGCGAACATCCACAATCAATGGCTCATTCGAAGTTGATTCATTTTCATCTTCTGTTTCACCATTTATATAAGCGAGAATTTCATCTTTCTGAGCCATCATTTGTGAAATTCCGCCACCATTCGTTACGTTTGTATAGCCGGCCTGCATCAACAGGCGTTGAGCATAGGCCGAACGTCCACCCGAAGCACAATACACAATTATTTCCCGTTCTTTATCTGTTCCAAATTCGGTTAACCGTGCCATTACATCATCAAGCGGGATGTTCAATGCTCCCGGAAATGCGCCCGATTTGAATTCGGGTACTGTGCGAACATCGACAATGAGCATGCCATTTTTTGCTGAATTCTGCTCTGTTTCAGCTTTTTTCTCGTCTGTTTTCTCGCTTTCTGATTTTTTAATTTCCACTTTCTTAATCTCTATCAATTCCAGATCAAGATTTTTAAAGCCTACAGCTCTTGCTTGTCGTTGCATCGAGGCATGTCCGCCCGAAACATTGGTAACATCTATGAATCCTGCACCAATTAATGTTCGTAATGCCTGATGTCCTTTTTTGCCGGTTTCGTCGTACACAATTACCGGACGATTGGCGGGAATTGAACCCGTTTTTTCGGGTAAAAGTTCCAATGGAATATGCATAGCGCCCATTACATGGGTTTTTTCGTAAGCAAAAATATCGCGTACATCAATAAAAATCGGATTCCGTCCTTCCACAAAAGCATCTAGTTCAGATGCAGTTACCGATGGACTAAAACCTGAAATTCGGTTTTCAGCGGTGTAGGCTGCCATATTTATAGCATCATTTGCAGTTCCGAGTGGTGGTGAATATGCAAAATCCACATCGGCCAAATCGCTTACGGTGAGTTTGTTGGCTGCCGCGGTTGCAATTACATCTAATCTGCGATCGGCACCTTCGTAACCTGCCGTTTGTCCGCCCAGAATTACGCCTGTATTTTTATCGTAAACCAACATGACACTAACCTGTTCTGCTCCCGGATAATACGAAGTATGATGTTCTTTGTGAACCACAATAGCATCGGCATCGATTCCCAAAGCACGTGCTTGTTTCAGTGATAATCCGGTGGTGCCGGCTACAGCTTCAAAAACCCGAACTATTGATGTGCCGATAGAACCTTTGTAACTGTGTTTGCCTCCCAATGCATTTTCGGCAGCTATACGACCCTGACGATTAGCCGGGCCAGCCAACGGAATGCGCACTTTTTTGCCATTCACGCGATGTTCAATTTCCACCATATCGCCGGCTCCGTAGATATCAGGATCTGAGGTTTGCATGTATTCATTTACCAACAAACCTCCGGCTTCACCCATTTCGAGTCCGGTTTCTTTGGCTAATTGCAAAGTAGGACGAACACCAATCGAAAGCAAAACCATGTCGGCATCCAATGTTTTACCATTGTCTAATTTAACCGATTTGGCCGCAATTTCAGTAACACCTGCACCTGTATGAATTCCAACGCCATACGACAACATTTCTGTTTCGATAAAACCGGCAGTTTCAGCTTCCATTACAGCCATTACATGCGGCATCATTTCCACTACATTTACTTTCAGTCCGCGTTTAACCAATGCTTCCACCATTTCGAGTCCGATAAATCCACCACCAACAACCACAGCTGTTTTTGGTTTCTTTTCGTCAATAAACGAAGCAATTTTGTCCATATCTTCCAATGTCCATAGCGTGAAAACATGACCTGCATCCGCTCCCGGCAATGTTGGTTTAATCGGACGACCGCCCTGCGCTAAAATCAGTTTGGTATATTCGAATGTTTTTTGCTCACCACTGCGGGTGTCGAGTGTTTTAATTACATGATTTGCTTTATCAATGGCACTTACCAGGGTATGAACATGAACGTCCACATTGTATTGCTCTTTGAAACTTTCGGGACTTTGCAAAATCAGTTTTGACCGACTTTTGATATCGCCGCCAATGTAATAGGGCAATCCACAGTTAGCAAACGAAATATCAGGACCGGCTTCGAGCATAGTTATTTGTGCATCGGGCGAAATTCGGCGGGCTTTTGCTGCGGCAGTTGCACCTGCTGCAACACCTCCTACAATTACAATATGGCTCCCAACCCCTGAAGGGGAGTTGAGGTTAGTTTTTTCTTCTTTCATATTCTCAATATTATTCATTTTTGTTTCAATTTTTATAATAAATACTATTATCTCTTACTCCCCTTTAGGGGCCGGGGGTTCTTTTCTTTTATTCCCCTTTAGCGACTGGGGGCAGTATTTATAGTTTGACGCTGCAAAGGTAATATAAGAATTTTAAATTACAATAGTATCACTAATAAATTATATTAATATCACTATTTATTTTACTTATATTTTCTGAAATAACCTGTTAGTCGAAAAATTCAGCTATAACTTTTGTATCTTTGCAGTTCAAACAAATAAGTATATGATTAGTTTTGATTATCAGTTTCGGGTAACCTATCCCGACACCGACCGCATGGGAACAATGCACCATGCCAATTATGTAAAGTATTACGAAGCAGCCCGCTGGGAATTGCTACGCAGCATAGATGTGCCTTATAGTTCGGTAGAAGACGCCGGCGTAATGTGTCCTGTAATTCGGATGAATTTCCGTTTTATAAAAACAACCCGCTACGACGAGTTGCTGACGGTCAGCACGACATTGAAGGCTATAAAAGGTGTACGCATTTGGTTCGAATACAAACTGTATAACGAACAAAATGAGCTGATTAATGAAGCCGAAACCGAGTTGGCTTTTGTAGGATTAAACGACTGGAAACCCTGCAAAGCTCCGGATTTTTTATTGACTGCAATTGAAAAACACAGAATATGAACTTAGCAATAAATGAAATCGACAGCTGTGTGAAACAAGCTGTCGATTTTTTCGAACAAGGCTACAATTGCTCACAAGCTGTATTTATGGCCTATTCCGAAAAATATGGGATTGACACTGAAACCGCAGCTAAAATAGCAACTTCTTTTGGTGGAGGTATGGGCCGATTGCGCGAAGTTTGTGGAGCCGTCAGTGGAATGTTCATCGTGTTGGGGCTGGCATATCCTGCCACAGATGCAAAAGACAAGGCTTCGAAAAATGAGAATTACAAGTTGGTTCAAAAAACAGCAAAAGAATTTAAAGAAATAATGGGTTCGTATATTTGCGCTGATATTTTATCGTTGAAACATGAACCGCAAAACCCCGTTTCGTCAATACGAAACGAGGAATTTTATAAGCTGCGACCCTGCACACGTTGTGTAGCCCTTGCAGCCGAATTAACCGGGAAAGAAATTCTGAAAATCGGCTAATCAGGAGTGTCCTCCAACCACAATACGCATAATTTTCAGATTAAGTGTAAAAAACTTAATCAATTGCAGTGGAATAAATTTTCGCCAAAACTTAGTAGCTTTTGTTGGCTCCGTAGCAAAAGACACCTGGCTATAAGGAATTGTTTTTTCTATGTTTTTTTTCATTTTCTCTTTTGTTTTAAATCATTTCATTATCAATTCATCATATCACCACATCATTCAGGTATCATCCACCAAAATGGCAAGGCTTTTGCTTTGTATATAAACATATAGTGCATAAAAAGCTTCATCCAATGGCCTGCAAGCCCGACTTCACCAACAGTATCATCAATATTCCGTCCCCACTGAGGGTATTTTTCCCAATCCGGCACAATGGGGTTCACAGTCATTACCGCCGCCTGACCATCCATAATACCATATCCTGCTGATACGATACAAGCAGCTCCCATTCGTCCCATCGATGCTTTATGCTTATTTTCTTTGGTTCCCGTTTTAATCTTTTCAACAACATTTTCGGCAACAACTCTTCCGATTACGCCCGATGGCATTCCCGTACGTGGTGGCGTAGGATAAATGTTTGTGCCATTTTTACTTTGCATGGGTTTCGACATAGGATGTGGAGGAGCAAATGCAATTCCGGCAGCATATACGTTATCATAAACCGGAGACTGATAAGTACTTGGCCAGTCAGAAGCCTGCCATTCTTCGTAAGGTTTTATTGTATAATCAGCATCTACTTTCATAAAACCATTGGGAGCAAAAACAGTTGATGTGATGTCGACATTGTTCTTGTCATAAGCTTTCATTCCTGAGCCGGCAAAACCAGGTATCAGCATAGCAAAATCAAATTGCTGTGTATGATATTCTCCACCAAGCGTTTCATAATGCACTACGCCCTCTTCTACTTTACTAACTCCGGCTCCGGTTATCCAGCGAATACCATATTCTTTAAAAATTGATTCGGAGAATATTTTTGTTGGTGTAATATAACCACCGCGCTTAACATAGGCACCTCCCATTCCAAAATCACCCAGTTCATATTCGTTAGAAATCCATACAATATCTGCCAAATGTTGTAATTTACGTTTTTTTACTTCAAAAGCGATATTTAATGAGTATTCAAAAGCAGCTCCCTGGCAGGTAGCCATCGGATGTCCGGTTCCAATAAGCAGAGTTTGTCTTTCACCTTTTTCCATTTTTTCAAAACTCTTTTGAAGATTTTTCCATGCTTCGGCAGCATGCTGAAAAGTGCAGACAGAATTTGTAAAACCATCGGGACCTAAGCCTTCGGTGGCAGCAAAGTTTAATTTCGGGCCTGTAGCATTTATCAGGTAATCGTATTCGATGTTCTCATCGGTATCTTTCAGATTGCCAGCTACATGTCTGACAGTAACAAAGGCTTTGTTATGTTGCTCATTTCCTTCGGGATGCACAGAAACCGCTAAAGCCTGTTTAAACTTTATTCCCTGACGTTTATAAACCGGAGCAAGTTCAAACTTTACTTGTTCGGGAGTCATTAACCCCATCCCCACCCAGATATTCGATGGGATCCATTGATAGTTACTGTTTGGGCTAACAACAGTAATTTCGTGCTGCTTACCTAACTTTCGTTTTGCAATTAACGCAGCTGTGTGGCCGGCTATACCGGCACCCAAAATTAGTACCTTTGCCATAATTGTGATTTTTAATAAAAGATTATTCAGTTCTGGTTCGTAATGTACGAAACGTTTCTATATTTCCTTCGAAATAGTAATTGCCGCAATTGTTCCATCGGCTACAGCTGTGGTTATTTGTCGGTATTTTTTGCTGATAATATCTCCAACGGCATAAATATCAGGCAAATTGGTTTGCATGTCTTCGTTGGTTTTAATATAGCCCCATTTATCCATTTCGGGCAGCGTTTCACCTAAAACAGAAATATTCGATTTAAATCCGATAAACACAAAAACACCATCCGATTCAAACTCATATACTTCCTTTGTTTTCAGATTCACCAACGTTGTTACCATTTTCCCGTCGCGCTTTTCGAATTTGCGGGGTTCATGCTCGTATTTTACTACAATCTTATCGTTTGCCTGCAATTCCTCCACAGCAGTCTGGTTAGCGGTTAGTTTATCAAACTGATGAATCATGGTAACTGTGCTCGCAAACTTGGTGATGAACAAGGCTTCTTCCACCGCTGAATTCCCTCCGCCAATTACGGTAACTTCTTTATCCACAAAATATTTAGCATCGCAGGTGGCGCAATATGAAATTCCTTTGCCTTTGAATTCTTTTTCGCCGGGTGCGTTCATCGTATTTGGAGTAGTGCCGGTAGCAATAATGATTTTTTTAGCTTTGATGGTTTCCAGTTCATCAATCACAATTTCTTTTTTTACCAAATCTACCGAAGTTATATCCACCGCCACTTTAAAATCGATGCCTGTATGTTTCGCTTGTTCGCTCATGTAGTGCGCCAACATAAATCCCGGTTGTGGTTGCTCAAATCCCGGATAATTCGAAACCTGATGCGTAATGCCCATATAACCGCCCGGCAATGCAGGGTCAATCAACACTGTTTTTATTTTAGCCTGACCGAGGTAAATGCCGGCAGTCAGACCTGCAGGGCCTCCACCCAGAATTGCCACATCGTATTCCGAAATGGTTTTTTTCTGATTGGCTTTTACAACTTTTACTTCTTCAGGTGTAAGCATTTTGTCTAATCGCTCCACCATTTCTGACTTTTTGATGCCGCCGCTAATGGTATCGGGAATTTGCTGTCCGTTATCGAAAAACAAAAGCGTTGGTGATGAACTCACGCCTAACGATGTTGCTAACTCACGATTTCCCTGACGAAAAATCTTTACAAATTTAATTTTTTCGCCATACAGTTCGGCCATGGCGTCGAACTTTGGCGCTAACGCTTCACAGGGAGGACATTCGGTTGAATAAAAATCAACTACTACTTTACCACCATTTAATACTTCCTGCTGAAAATCAGCTGCGTTTATTTCTTTCATAAGACCTCTCCCCAGCCCTCTCCGAAGGAGAGGGAGAAACGGGTATTTTTAAGTTTATTGTAATTTATATTTTACCTAAACATGTTCTTTTATTCATATGTATAGAAATAGAATCTTTCAAATAAAATGAAATCTATTCAAAAGCTGTCTCCCTCTCCTCCGGAGAGGGTCGGGGAGAGGTAATACCCCGCTCCCAAACTCAATAATTCCTTTACCGGCCGGCAATCGGGTGTGTTGGGATGTCCGTTTTTGTTTTTCGCTACCGAAGCGCAACCACCACCACAAGCCAGCGAAACTTCGCAGGTTTTACATTTTTCGATGGTGGTTATATCGCGGTTTTGCCAGCTTTCGATGGCTTCTTCATTTTTAGTAATTTCGGGATAAAAAGTTCCCAGCTCGTCACCTTTATTACCAACTGTTGCCGTACAGGAATAAATTGTTCCTGTAAAATCAAATGCCCACTCGGTTTTGCAGGCGGGACACGAATCGAACAAAGGTGCCGGAAGATCCTCGTTTTCAGCAATATATTTGGCAATTGAAAATGCAGGTTTGTAAAATTCGGCAATGTACGGATGCACTTTCAACAATTCGTATAAATGCTGATACAAAGTGGCCCGGTCGAAAAGCTTTTCGGGCGTGGAGTTGCAAAAATGCAATTCATAATTCCGACCGATTTGTGTTTTAAAATAAGGCGAAGCAGTCCAGCCGCGATCGATGGCAAAACGCGAAAGACCGGCCAGATTTTCAATATTTTCCTTGTCAATTACCATGCGCAGGTTAATATTCAAACCGGCTGCCAAACAAGCATCAATACCTTTCACAATTTTATCGAAAGTAGGTTGGTTACCTTTCAGATAACGGCGACCATCGTGCACTTCCTGAGTTCCATCGAGCGTAACCTGAATTTCGCGAATGCTGGCGGTTTTGAGCAAATCCACATAGTTTGCCAACGTATAGCCATTGGTTACAAAAGCCAAATCGAGCTTTGCTTCGTTCGCGCAAGCAATAAAATGCGTTAGCATTGCCCGCTGATTTTCACCCGGCAAAAGCGGCTCACCACCAAAAACGGTAATGTATTTACGTCGTCCGGCAAATTCTGATTTTATATAACTGAAAAAAGCATCAATCACATCATTGTTTACGGCCTTCTGTACAGGATTGTATCCTTCCTGATAGCAATACGAGCACGCAAAGTTACAGGAGTAATTTGGCACAAAAAACAGCTGCGTTTCATCTTCTTCGCGCTTTTCAGTAAAATCAAGATAAGCGAGTTTGAATGCTTTTTTCTCATTTGCTTCATCCACCAAATAACCACGCTGCACAAACTCACCACTCGGGTCAAGTTTGTTTTTCAGCATTTTTACTTCATTTTTCGAAATAATATCAGCCGATTTGTGCAGTGGATTAACAATGAAAAAATCATCGGAATCGGCAATTGGGGTAATTATATTGTGCCTGGAAAGAGCCATTTGTTGAAATTTTTGAGTTCAGAAATAAAAAAATAACTTTTCCAAAGTTCAAAACCCTGGAAAAGTTAAACCATAGTTAGTCGTGACAACCAGCTACGATGTTCGAAACTTTAGCGCAACATTGTGCTACTTTAGCTTCTGATTTGGTGTTGCATGCGCAACTTTTCTTCACTACACTTCTCATAAAAAATTATTGTTTTTGTTGTGAATATGACCCCCAACCCCCTAAAGGGGGCTAAAAGAGTTCCCCTTTAGGGGTTAGGGGGTTTTCTTTCCCGATATCGTCCAGCTTGCTACTTCGGCTTTCCCTTTTTCGTAAGGAGCCGACTCTTCAAAAACTATCAAATCTTTAAATCCGGCAGTTTCTAACATTGTAAGGTATTCGTCCTTTGTTACAGCACCTGCCCAACATTCGGCCACAGCCACAGGGTCGTTGCGGTATTCATCAGAAATGGGCGATGTGGCATAAATATCACTTACTACAAAACGTCCTTCAGATTTCAGAATTCGAAAAACTTCACTCCAAACCTGTTGTTTATCAGTAGCGTGATTAATCGTACAGTTCGAAATCACTAAATTTACCGAATTGTCAGCCAAAGGTAGTTTTTCCAGTTCAGCCTGCAAAATTTCAGCATTCTCCACGTCAAATTTTGCCAGATTAGCCTTTGCTTTCGCAATCATTCCTTCCGAAATATCAATGCCATATACATAGCCGGTTTCGCCAACTTCTTCGGCCAGACGAATAACATCATTTCCGCGTCCGCTCCCCAAATCCACGCATATTTCACCTTGTTGGGGTTTGGCGTGATTGATGGCTCCGCCGCACGAAAGACAACAAGAGGTTTCACTCAATTGCGTGTAGCGTTCGTTAATTGCTTCAGTTCTCATGCTCAATAAGCATTAATTTTACTGCGCAACTTGTACCAACTACCACCGTTATGCACGTTTGTAAAGCCATTATTAGTCAAAACGCCTTTGGCAGTAGCACTCCGCGATCCCGAAGCACAACAGGTTATAATAACTTTGTTTTTTCCTTTCAGTTTATTCATATTCGCGTGCAACTTATCCAACGGGATATTGACAGCACCTCTGATATGTCCACTTTCGAATTCTGCTTTGGTACGTACATCAAGTATTATTGCTCCGTCTTTTACCAATTCAGTCAAATTTACTTTCGGTTGAATTCCGAACAAATTTTTTAGTAGCTCAAACATGTTTTTTGTCGTTTATAATTTAATTACGCTGCAAAGATAAAACAATATTTTAAATTACAATAATATCACTACTAAATTATTTTGTTATCACCAAAAATATTTATATCTTTGTCGAAAAATACTGAGGATTAAAATAAACAGAACACCTGATAATCATGTTGTTTAAAGAAGAAATATCACCCGAAATGGCAGCTGAACTTTACCAAGACAGCGAAAAAGTGTTGAAATTTGTAGCTGACGTAAAATGGAAAGATGGTTTTACATGCAGAAGTTGCGGACACACCAATTATTGCGAAGGAAAAACACACTCGTCGCGCCGCTGTACGCGTTGCAAAAAAGAGGAATCGGCAGCAGCTCACACCATTT
>JAYRXP010000059.1:0-1858 GCA_041917395.1 Paludibacter sp. | reverse complement strand
ATTACTTTTGCGCGTTGAAACAATCTGTTTTCGACGCGCTTTTTTTATATGCAATTTACCTACAAAACAATAAAACAGAACGCCTCAGGCATCTACAAAGAAAAAGGCAGTAAATTCCTGTCGTTTGCTTTTCACATATCCGCACCCGAAGAGGCCAAAGAAATAGTTCAACGCTTTAAAAAGGAATATTTCGACGCCCGGCATGTGTGTTATGCCTTTATGATTGGAAGTGAGCGTATTAATTTCAGAACAAATGATGATGGTGAACCCTCGGGAACAGCCGGAAAACCAATACTTGGTCAGATAAATTCAAACCAACTCACGGATATTCTGATAATTGTGGTTCGCTATTTTGGCGGCATACTACTTGGCACCGGCGGACTGATTGTTGCCTACAAAGAAGCTGCAGCAGAGGCAATACGGAATGCCGAAATCGTAGAAGAAACAGTCAAAGCGAATATCTCTATCCGCTTTGATTATGGTTTACTCAACGACATTATGAGTATATGCAAACAATTGAATGCTGAAATTGCAGAACAAAAATTCGACAACGAATGTCAGATAAACATAAGGATTAATAAGTCAGACGAACCACTTGCCAAATCAAAGTTCGATACTTTATCAATCCATTCCACCATCCATGTTCATTTCGGGTGAAGCTTTCTTCTGCGATTGTTTTGGCTTCATGTTTCCAAAGTTGTATGTAGCCGTCAGTCCGATCATTCTTCCCATAAAATAAGTAAGCGACTTTTGGTAAAAACCATCTCCATAAGTTATACTGGTTCTTTTGCGGGTGTTAAACATGTCGCGCACCATTAGGTTAAGACTCAGATTTTTGTTCATAAATGTCTGACGCAACCCTAAATCAACAGCATAGCTTGCCGATTCTTTACCCTGAGCAACGAGCCGGGGCGCTGAATAATCGCCCGTGAGTTGCAGAAACGTATTTTTTCCCAAAATCACGTTTGCCATCGATTTGACATTCCAGCTAAAAAGTTCCTTTTCTGGAATAACCTTTATAATCTTAGGATCATATCTGCTGGCATATCTGCTCTCAAATATCTTATTATGATACAGATTCAATGTTGTAGTCAGATTTAGTATCTTAAAAAAACGATTCTTGGCGACAAATTCCATTCCAAGATTCGAGGATTTAGTTAAATTCATATTCGTATTCTCCATCACACCAAGACTATCCAAAAACTGTACATCCTGAATAACATCGTCGGTAAAACGATAATATGCCGACGTTGATAAAGTATGATTTTCCCATGTTTTAATATGATTCAGTTCGAATGCTGTTGAGAGCTCAGGTGCTAAATCGGGATTACCATAACTAACATTGGTTGCATCCGAATAATTACGAAACGGATTAATTTCGCGACCATGCGGACGACGGATACGGCGGGTTACGTTAAGTTGCAATTCGTTTTTATCAGGCAAAGAGTAGGATATAAATGCGCTTGGGAAAAGATTAATCTTATTATAAGGTGTACCAATATCAGTTTTGGGGCTAACGCTGGCATCGTTTTCATAATAGGAATTCTCCCAGTTACGAACAAAATACTCTGCACGTAATCCTCCCTGATAGGTAAATTTACCATATTTACCACCATAAGTAGCATAAGCTGCATAATTATATTCCGACTGAACAAAATTGTTGAAATAAGATTTTATTGAATCATTTGTAATGTTATTAAAGGCACTTGCAGGGCTATAACGTGTTTCACCTGTGGCATTAATTCCTAATTCGAGTTTTTGATTAGCTGAAAACATTTTGGTATAATCCAACTTGAATTCGAGCTCATCATTATTTCCTTCGTATTTTTGTGTGAAATTTTGAAGCACCAAATTATTT
>JAYRXP010000058.1:0-8208 GCA_041917395.1 Paludibacter sp. | reverse complement strand
ATGGGATGAATACACGTCCCTTTACATCGGCTTTTGCTTCCTGTTTTCCTATGAAATTCAACATATTTTGTGTGCAGTTTTTTTTCAACGGTAAAAGTATAAAAAGTTTTTTAAATTCCCCACATTTCCCCACTAAAAATTTATCAACAGCTTTTTATTAATAAAACATGAGCTTTTCAATAGTTTATGAACAATTTATGAACAATTATTTTTTTGTAGATAAATGTATATTTATCTGTAAATCAAAATATTGTGTATTTTTAGTGTTGTTTGTGTTATAAAGTGGGGGAGAATTATGTTGTTGTCGAAAGAGTATTGTGAAAGGAGATCTATTTTTGGAAATAAGATCGGAGTTTTATAATAAGCCCGAAAATGGCCATAGTAATGTCACTTTTCAGACCTTTAAACCGTTTTTTGAAAAAATAAAATCAGGAGAAATTTAGATAGATTTTGTTGGTTTCTTTGGGGAGGGCCAAAAGAAAAACCGCATTGTTTATGTTGAGAAAACTCCTATTAAATAGGATTTGAGGAGTGCCTTTTCTTTGTAATCTGCCGTTCCGATACTATCGGAATACCCGAAGGCGCAGCCCGCCATTAAAAAAACACCTTGCTCGTTAATTTTTTAGTGTTGAGTTTTCCAATCTCTTAACAATGCGGTAGCTTTTCTTGATGCAAATATAAGGCATTATTCCCGAAAACAGTTCATCTTTCCACAAAAAAAGAGTTAAATTTTTGATGGAAAAATCGGGTGTGTTTTTAATTGCTGATTGTCAGTGTTTTAATTGTTTGTAATGAGGGCGTGGGCCGTTTTTTCATCACAGTAACGCGGGATATAATTGATGTCTGCCTTGGGAGTTTTGATGTTGTCACTATTGTTGTGTTGATTCATAATTGCTTACATTACAATACTCAATAATATTTATTACATAAAAACTGTAATTTATTTTTCCATTTCAATGTAAAATAGTATTTTTGTAACCAATTTACCGGAGGTATGACAAATAAGTACGATGAATTAATTAACGCGTTTGAGGTAAAACTGCGAAAACTTATTTCGGAGTATGAGTTGATACGGGAACAAAACGAACAGTTGAAAGCCGCATTGGAACGCAAACAGGAAGATTTGATGCAGGCACATCAGCAGATTCTCGAAGTCCGGAATAATTACGATAGATTGCGCGTGGCCCGGAATCTCGGTACTACCGAAGAGGAACGCGTGGAATCTAAACGACGCATCAATAGAATTGTGCGTGAAATTGATAAGTGTTTAGCACTTTTGAACGAATAGGGCGATGGATAGAGGCGAAGAAGAATTTAAGATACATATCCTCATCAACGGAGTACGTTTGCCTTTGACGGTTAAACGCAAGGATGAAGAAATATATCGCACGGCCGAAAAAATTGTGGTTAAGTTTATAAACGATTACCAGAAAATTTACAGCCAGAAATCGTACAGCGAAATATTAACGTACGTAGCTTTCAGGTTAGCTGTAGCGCTCACCAAACAGCAGTCGAGTGAGGATGTTGCGCCTTTGGCAGAGCGTATCCGCCAACTCGATGAGGAGTTGAAAGCGTTGCTTCTTCGTTAATCACATTTTTATCAGTTTCTACGCATACCGAAAAACGTTCAGCCTGTCCGCACAGGTTGATTAGTCGTTTGGCGGAATGCGTTTTTTATTTACTGAAATAATATATAAACAATTTATAATTAATAATTTACAATTAAATATGCTTACTATAATAATTGGAGTAGTTGCATTTGTTGTTGGCTCGGGGGGTACTTATGTGCTTTTCAGGGTAATAAACAAAAAAGCAATACTTGAAGCAGAGGCCGAAGCCGAACTGCTCAAAAAAAACAAACTGATTGAGGCCAAAGAAAAATTTATTGCCCTCAAAGTCGAACACGAACAACAGGTTGCTCAGCGAAATGAAAAAGTGCAGGAACGCGAAGTGAGACTTCAGCAGCGTGAGATGCAACTTAATCAGAAACAAAGCGAAATGCAGCGTAAGATTAACGAAGTTGAAGTGTTGCGTGAAACGCACGAACAGCAACTTACTGCCATTGAACACAAAAAGAAAGAACTTGAGCTGCTGACTAAAAGCGCTCAGGATCAACTGGAAGCAATTTCCGGTTTGTCGGTGGAGCAGGCAAAGTCACAACTGATTGAAGCACTGAAGGACGAAGCCAAAACGAATGCCATGTCGTATATCAACGACATTATGGAAGAAGCAAAAATGACAGCCAATAAAGAGGCGAAGAAAATTGTGGTTCAAAGCATTCAGCGTGTGGCTACCGAAACGGCTATCGAAAACTCGGTTACTGTCTTTCATATTGATTCCGACGAAATTAAGGGCCGTATTATCGGTCGCGAAGGACGTAATATCCGCGCTTTGGAAGCTGCCACAGGTGTTGAAATTATTGTTGACGACACCCCTGAGGCAATTGTGCTTTCGGCATTCGACCCTGTTCGTCGCGAAATTGCCCGCCTTTCGTTGCATCAACTTGTAACCGATGGCCGTATTCACCCTGCCCGTATCGAAGAGGTTGTAAACAAGGTGCGCAAGCAGGTGGAAGAAGAAATTGTGGAAATTGGTAAACGTACCACAATCGACCTTGGAGTTCACGGTTTGCATCCTGAGCTTATTCGTATGGTTGGTAAGATGAAGTACCGTTCGTCGTACGGACAAAACCTGTTACAGCATTCGCGCGAAGTAGCCAATCTTTGCGCTACAATGGCTTCAGAACTTGGCCTGAACCCCAAAAAGGCCAAACGTGCCGGATTGCTTCATGATATTGGAAAAGTGCCCGATGATGAACCGGAATTGCCACATGCAATACTTGGTATGCGCCTGGCAGAGAAGTACAAGGAAAAACCGGACATTTGCAACGCTATTGGTGCTCACCACGACGAAGTGGAAATGGAAACCTTGTTAGCGCCAATTGTTCAGGTGTGTGATGCCATTTCAGGAGCTCGTCCGGGTGCCCGTCGCGAAATTGTGGAAGCATATATCAAACGCTTAAACGACCTCGAAAATCTGGCGCTTTCTTATCCGGGTGTTATGAAAACCTATGCTATTCAGGCTGGCCGTGAGTTGCGCGTAATTGTAGGTGCCGACAAAATAGATGATAAAGAAACAGAATTGCTTTCGTTCGATCTTGCTAAAAAGATTCAGGATGAAATGACTTATCCCGGACAGGTTAAAATCACTGTAATACGTGAAACCCGCGCGGTAAGCTATGCTAAATAAACATTGATATAATACAGATAATTACGAATGAATAACATCCGCAATTTTTGCATTATTGCTCACATTGATCATGGTAAGAGTACACTGGCCGACAGGTTGCTGGAATTTACCAACACTGTAGCCGGCAAAGAAATGCAGGCACAGGTGCTTGATAATATGGATTTGGAGCGTGAACGTGGTATTACCATCAAAAGTCACGCTATCCAGATGAATTACCGGCTGAATGGTGAAGAATATGTCTTTAATCTGATTGACACGCCGGGACACGTTGATTTTTCGTATGAAGTTTCGCGATCCATAGCTGCCTGCGAAGGAGCATTGCTGATTGTTGATGCCACGCAGGGTATTCAGGCACAAACTATATCAAATCTCTACATGGCCATTGAACATGATTTGGAAATTATTCCGGTTATGAACAAAATGGATATGGATAATGCCATGCCTGATGAGGTTGAAGATCAGATTGTTGAGCTGATAGGATGTAAACCTGAAGAAATTATCCGCGCGAGTGGCAAAACCGGAATGGGAATTCCTGAAATTCTGGAAGCCATCGTTAAGCGCATTCCGGCACCGGTGGGCGACCCCGATGCTCCGCTTCAATGTCTTATTTTTGATTCGGTTTTCAATTCGTATCGTGGAATTATTGCCTATTTCAAAATTGAAAACGGTACTATCAGAAAAGGAGATTTCGTG
This sequence comes from Paludibacter sp., assembly GCA_041917395.1. Lineage (GTDB taxonomy): Bacteria > Bacteroidota > Bacteroidia > Bacteroidales > Paludibacteraceae > Paludibacter. The sequence continues at coordinate 4,266 of JAYRXP010000058.1, read as the reverse complement.
AAGTTCGTGAATACCGAAAAGGAATATTATGCCGACGAGATTGGAGTTTTGAAACTGGATATGCTGCCCACTCAATCGCTTAGTGCAGGCAACGTGGGTTATATTATTTCGGGGATAAAAACGTCGCGCGAAGTAAAAGTGGGGGACACCATTACACATGTAAAACGTCCCTGCGAAAAACATATTGATGGATTTGAAGAGGTGAAACCAATGGTATTTGCCGGAGTATATCCCATTGATACTGAGGATTTCGAAGATCTTCGTTCGTCAATGGAAAAATTACAGTTAAATGATGCTTCGTTAACGTTCGAGGCCGAATCGTCGGCTGCATTAGGGTTCGGATTCCGTTGCGGATTTTTGGGAATGCTTCACATGGAGATTATTCAGGAGCGCCTCGATCGTGAATTCGATATGAATGTGATTACCACTGTCCCTAACGTGTCGTATAAAGTGTACACCGTTAAGGGCGATTTGCTGGAAGTTCACAATCCGTCGGGTTTACCCGATATAATGGCCATTGAGCGTATTGAGGAACCTTATATTCGAGCTTCAATTATTACACGTACCGATTATATCGGTCAGATTATGACACTTTGTCTCGGAAAACGGGGTGAATTGGTGAAACAGAATTACATATCGGGTAACCGTATGGAGTTAATCTACGATTTGCCGTTAGGCGAAATTGTGTTTGATTTTTACGACCGGTTGAAGAGTATTTCGAAAGGTTATGCTTCGTTTGATTATCATATGTCAGGTTTTCGTCCTTCGAAACTGATAAAGCTCGATATTCTTTTGAATGGAGAGTCGGTAGATGCACTTTCGTGTCTGATCCATTTTGACAACGCTGTTCCGCTCGGAAAACGCATGTGCGAAAAGTTAAAAGAACTTATTCCGCGTCAACAGTTCGATATTGCTATTCAGGCGGCTATCGGAGCTAAAATTATTTCACGCGAAACAATAAAAGCAGTTCGTAAGGATGTGACTGCCAAATGTTATGGTGGTGATATTACCCGTAAGCGCAAACTGCTCGAAAAGCAGAAAAAAGGAAAAAAACGAATGAAACAAATCGGTAATGTGGAGGTTCCTCAGAAAGCATTCCTCGAAGTTTTGAAATTAGATTGAAAACTGAGTGAACAATTTAAAGGTTGATATTGTTATAACAGCGTTTGTCTTAAAAACAGTACCTCCCCGGTTCGGCTTTTGTAAATTATAAACTAAAAAATATACAGAAATCACTATGTCAGTATTAACAGGACATATCTCTCAAATTATTGGCCCCGTTGTGGACGTATTCTTCAGTGTGGAAGAAAAAGCGGCTAAATTACCTGCCATAAATGATGCATTAAGCATTAGCCGTGAAAATGGTAAAGAACTTATTGTTGAAGTGCAACAGCATATTGGTGAGAATACTGTGCGTTGTGTTGCTATGGATTCGACCGACGGTTTGTCGCGTGGGCTGGTTGCTACTGCATTGGGCTCTCCTATTTCGATGCCTGTCGGAGATCAGGTTAAAGGGCGTCTGATGAACGTTATCGGCGACTCAATTGACGGGATGAAGGATTTGGATAAAAAAGGTGCTTACCCTATTCATCGCGAACCGCCAAAATTTGAAGATTTAACAACAAGTGAACATATTCTTACAACAGGTATCAAGGTAATCGATTTGCTTGAACCTTATGTAAAAGGTGGTAAAATTGGATTATTCGGAGGTGCCGGTGTTGGTAAGACAGTGCTCATCATGGAGTTAATCAATAATATTGCCAAAGGACACAGTGGTTTTTCGGTATTTGCCGGTGTTGGTGAACGTACACGCGAAGGAAATGACCTGCTGCGCGAAATGATTGAATCGGGTGTAATACGTTACGGCGAGGAATTCAAAAAGGGTATGGAGCAAGGTAAGTGGGATTTATCTAAAGTGGATTATGATGAAGTGGCAAAGTCGCAGGCAACACTTGTTTTCGGACAAATGAACGAACCTCCGGGAGCACGTTCGTCGGTTGCATTGTCGGGACTTACCGTAGCCGAGTCTTTCCGTGATGGTGGAGGCGAAGGCGGACGTGATATTCTTTTCTTTATCGACAATATTTTCCGTTTCACACAGGCAGGTTCTGAGGTGTCGGCGCTGTTGGGTCGTATGCCTTCGGCTGTGGGCTATCAACCTACGTTGGCTACCGAAATGGGACGCATGCAGGAACGAATCACATCGACCAAGAGTGGGTCAATTACTTCGGTACAGGCAGTGTACGTGCCGGCTGATGACCTTACTGACCCGGCTCCGGCTACAACATTCTCGCATCTTGATGCGACTACCGTATTAAACCGTAAAATTGCTGAATTGGGTATTTTCCCTGCTGTAGACCCGCTGGAATCAACTTCACGTATTCTTAATCCGCAAATTGTTGGAGAGGAACATTACGAAACTGCTCAGCGTGTAAAGCAAATTCTGCAGCGAAATAAGGAACTTCAGGATATTATTTCCATTTTAGGTATGGAAGAATTATCAGATGAAGACCGTCTGACTGTTCAGCGTGCCCGTAAGGTGCAACGTTTCCTTTCACAGCCGTTTGCAATGGCAACTCAGTTTTCGGGAGTTCCCGGAGTCATGGTATCAATCGAAGACACTATAAAAGGATTCAAAATGATTCTTGATGGTAAATTGGATGAATTGCCGGAAATGGCATTCCTGAACGTCGGAACCATCGACGAAGCTATTGCAAAAGGAAATGAATTAATTCGTCAGGCACATAAAGCATCGAAAAATTAATGAAACTCGAAATTGTTTCTCCCGAAAAACACTATTTTTCAGGTGAAGTTACGTTGGTAACTTTGCCCGGAAAGTCGGGTATGTTCACAATACTCGAAAATCATGCTCCGATTATTGCAGCTCTCGACAAAGGTAAACTGGTTTACAAACCACAATCTTTACCTGAGGGAACATTAACCATAAGTGGTGGTTTTGTTGAAGTCAGCAATAACAGGATAACTGTTTGCATAGAAAAAGCAGAGTAGGATAATATGAAGGAATTGCGTAATATACAGTTGCTGTTGCTCACGATACTCATTCTGCTAATGGGTTGGATAGGTTGGTGGCTGCTGGAAAAATTTTTTCCGCAGGATGTATTTAACAGTTATGTTATTTTACCTGTGGCATATTACATTGCAGGTGTGTTACTTATCGAGGTATTGTACAGGGTTGATAAAACAAAACCACTCAGGCTTGCTCAAACGTACCTGATTCTTCATACAGTTAAATTTCTGATTTTTGGTGGATTAGCATTGTATTTCATATTGGCACTGGGAATTAAAACCAAAGTTTTTATTGCTGTTTATGCCATATATTATCTCGTATTTATTGCTTTCGAAACGTTATCGTATTATAGTGTGGAAAAGCATCTTAAAAAACAAAATAAATGAGCCGGTTTTTTAAAATACTGTTGATTTTAGTCGCAGGCTTTGGGGCCAACCTGTCTGTTACGGCTTCGGAGGCTAAGCACGAAAGTGAGCCGCTTAATGTTCGCGAATTTATTCTCGAACACGTTGGCGATTCTTATGAGTGGCATTTAACCAAAATAGGTGAAAGCCATTTGTCGATACCATTGCCGGTAATTGTTTACAGCAAATCAAGTGGCTGGCATGTTTTTTTATCATCAGTTTTTCACCATTCACCGGTTTACGATGGATTTACCATTGCCCACGAAGGTAAAAATAAGGGTAAAATTGTGGAACTTGATGCCAGTGGTAACGAGGTAAAACCGTTTGACATTTCCATAACAAAGAATGTTTTTTCGCTTCTGTTCAGCAGTATACTTCTGGTTATTATAATTTTATATGTAGCCCGTTCTTATAAAAAGTCGGGTTATGCTCCTCAGAAAGGTTTTGTTGCGTTCATGGAAATGTTTATCACGAATGTGAACGATGATATTATAAAGCCCTGTGTGGGAAAGGATTATAAGCGTTATGCGCCGTATTTGCTCACAGTGTTCTTTTTTATTTTTATAAATAATGTCTTAGGGCTTATTCCTATATTTCCGGGAGGTGCCAATGTAACAGGAAATATCGCAATTACCTTTGTACTGGCAGTTTGTACTTTTTTAATTGTCAATATATCGGGTTCAAAAGAATACTGGCGCGAAATTTTGTGGCCGGATGTACCTCTTTGGTTAAAAGCACCGGTTCCGTTGATGCCGGTCAGTGAATTAGTAGGTATTTTTACCAAGCCTTTTGCGTTGATGATTCGTCTTTTTGCAAATATGCTTGCAGGTCACT
>JAYRXP010000057.1:0-3805 GCA_041917395.1 Paludibacter sp. | reverse complement strand
CCAAAACAATAAAAAAAAATTCATCAAAAAGCAATCGCTCTATGATGAATTTTGGATGTAAGTGAACCATACTCAAAAAGATATTTTATTTATCTTTTCGTAAACTTCACAGTTTCATGAACTCCGTCCGATAAAAGATTTATAAAATAAACACCATTCGGTAAATTCTGGCCGGGAATGCGGATATCCTCATTTTTTATTCCGGCGCTTTCGTATTGTTTTTCAAACTGATACAAAGCCATACCTAATCCGTTATACAAACTTAAACTGCATTTCGCTGAATTCGGAAGATTAAACCTAATTTTCAACTCATTGGCTGTTGCACCCGGCAAAACATTCAGTGCTAGGCCTTCAGACTTTGCTGAAATATTGGATTCAGGCATGCCTGTTACAACAGAAGGAGGAAGAAGGTATTGTTTGAAAAAATTATACATAGTCGTCAGCGGAACACCTGTTTGCGGAACAGAGTGACCTGAGCCATAGTTTGTAACGGCAGAAGTGGCGACACTCAATCCATCTAATTTCGCCTTTAGCTTTACTATCTGATCCTGATAATATGACGCATCCGTGGTGTTGTAAAAAAACAATACCGGAGCCGTAGCCTGAGTTTCCACTAAATAGGATGAGCCTTGTGACTTCCACAACTCCAGATTATCCGACAGTGGCCCCCAGGCTAAAGGACAGTTGGTGCGAAGATTTCCAACATCACTCTCTTCCGTATTGAAAATCAATGTATAATCGAATACACCCGAACCAAGAGCAGCAGCCTGCACATCGTCAGAAACCCCTGCAAATAATCCGGCATTTTCGAAAGCCGGTACAGATTTATCGCCAATAGCCATAGAACCGGCTGTGGAACCACGCGAAAAGCCATAAATACCAATTTTTCCTGAAAGGCCGAGATTGGTACCAACACTGCGTAATGTTCTGACTGCAGATTTAACTTTTTTGGCAGCATCCGGATTTGTTTCGTAACCACCATAAGCCTTATTTGCTCCACCTACAGGCTTTCCCTGGCCCCAATCGCAATATTTGGGATGATCAGCAATTGCCCAGGCAATACCATTAGCAGGAGCTCCCTCCAGAAAGGAATCGTTAAAGCCTGCGAGTGTATTGCCCAAATTCAGACGCTGATGTTTGGTTGTTTCGCTACCACCCCAACTGTTACTATACGAAAATGACAACACAACCGGAACCGAAACCGAAGCATTGGCTGGATAAACAATATCCATATACATCGAATCGGCTGTAGTGTAATACGTTGGGTAGTTATAAACGGTGGGATCATCTTTGAAATAAGACACATCACGGGCTATCCGGTATCCCTCGAACAACACATATGAACGATTTAGAGAGCAATCAGTCAGACCACAAAACGATCCGGCAAAAATTGCATCGTTAATATCAACAATGTCATCATTAATTTTAGGACTCACAGCATTTACATGGTTGGCATAATCAAGCTCAACAACACGGTAACCCTTCGACAACAGCCATGCCACGTCAGTTGCGTTAGAACTTGCACCCAACTTGTTGATATTCAGATTTTCGAGATAAACAACGGTCATATATTTATTGCTCGCATCCTTTGCCGGCGTACCCGATTCTGTAATTGTGTAAACAATATTTCCTCCGGTCACCTTACTTGCCCAACTACCACTGGCTGCCTGTATTTCATTTTGGGAAACAAATAATATAAGTATGAGAAATAAGCAGGATACGTTTTTTGCATGAAAATTAAACGTCCACGAGCGAAAACTAAAATTAAACTTCATTTGCCTGTTATGTTTACAAGAGTTACGTATAACAGTAATATGACGTATTATTAAAAATTTTGTTTCACTTTTTGGTATTAAATTTTTACCCTGCCCAACCTTCTCTGTCCAGATTACGGTAATTGATGGCTTCGGCAATATGATTGGAAAGAATATTTTCAGCATTATCGAGGTCGGCAATGGTGCGGGCAACTTTTACAATGCGATCGTAAGCGCGTGCCGAAAGGTTTAAACGCTGCATGGCATTTTTCAACAGTTCCGAGCCTGCTTTGTCGATTTGTGCAAAAGTCCGCATTTGTTTCGACGACATTTGCGCATTGCAATAAACTCCGGGGATCTCCTTAAATCGTTCTTCCTGTATCTGTCGGGCTTTCATCACACGTTCGCGTACTTTTTCACTTGGTTCGGCATCTTTTAGCTCCGACAGTTTTTCGAACGGCACAGGTACAATTTCGATATGAATATCAATACGGTCGAGAAGCGGTCCCGAAATGCGACTCAGGTATTTTTGCACCACGCCACCACCACAAACACATTCGCGGTCGGGGTGATTGTAATACCCACACGGACAAGGATTCATCGAGGCAACCAGCATAAAACTCGCCGGATATTCTATGGCAAATTTGGCGCGCGAAATGCAGATTTTCCGGTCTTCGAGCGGCTGCCGCATCACTTCGAGCACCGTACGCTTAAATTCCGGCAGTTCGTCCAGAAAAAGAACTCCGTTGTGTGCTAACGAAATTTCGCCCGGCTGTGGAAAAGTTCCTCCGCCAACCAGGGCGACGTCCGAAATTGTGTGGTGTGGACTTCGAAAAGGACGTTGCGATATAAGCGAAGTATTACTATCAATATTTCCGGCAACGGAATGTATTTTGGTTGTTTCCAATGCTTCGTGCAGTGTCAGAGGAGGCAAAATTGTGGGAATCCGTTTTGCAAGCATCGATTTTCCGGCTCCCGGAGGACCAACCATAATTATATTGTGACCACCGGCAGCAGCTACTTCCATAGCCCTCTTTACGCTCTCCTGTCCTTTAACATCAGCAAAATCGATTTCCGAAAGATTGAGATGACTGAAAAATTCGTCGCGGGTGTTTACAATAGTTGGTTCGAGTGTAATTACTTCGTTGAAAAAATCAATAACTTCCGAAATATTTTCAACACCATAAACGTCTAAATTATTTACTACTGCTGCTTCGCGGGCATTCTGTTTGGGTAGAATAAAGCCTTTGAAGCCTTCTTCGCGAGCCTTTATAGCAATAGGCAACACTCCTTTAATCGGTTGCAGGCTACCATCGAGCGATAATTCGCCCATGATAACATATTTTTCCAGTTCTTCTGATTTGATTTTCTCATCGCCCGCCAACATTCCGATAGCAAGCGCCAAATCGTAAGCGGAGCCCTCTTTGCGAATGTCAGCCGGAGCCATATTAATCACAATCTGTTTTCGTGGCATTTGATGTCCAACATATTGCAGAGCCGAAGCAATTCGCTCGTGGCTTTCTTTTACTGCATTATCGGGCAAGCCCACCAAAAAATACTTAATTCCTTTACTTACATTTACCTCAATCGTAACGATTGTGGCATTTATTCCCTGAACTGCAGCACCAAAAGTTTTAACTAACATATTTATTTCTCTGAATTATTAAGGTAAAAGTGCTTATTATTTTTTAGTTACTGAACACTTTTTGGCAAAATTATCAAATTATTCGGAATCCACAAACAGAATTGCCAATCTGAGTATAATTTTACACAAATACGCTAAACTTTATACCATAAACGTTGTTTTAATTCAACAAAACAAACATAACAATGAGCAACATATTTAATCCGCTGAAAATTAAATCCGCAACAATCCCAAACCGTATCGGCATGCCACCTATGTGTCAGTATTCCGCCGAAAATGGAATGGCAAACAATTGGCATTTAACACATTATGGGGCACGCGCCGTTGGTGGTGTAGGTTTGATAATTATAGAAGCAACAGGTGTTTCGCCCGAAGGCAGGATAACTCCTTACGATTTAGGGATTTG
>JAYRXP010000056.1:0-7971 GCA_041917395.1 Paludibacter sp. | reverse complement strand
TTTCAATTATCATTACCCAAAGGAACATATCTAATCCAAATTGCTGCAAATGACTACACATATACAACAAAAGCAATTAGTAAGTCAAATTCAAAAATTTCAATTTCATTTGCCGCAAATGAAAACACTATCAAAAGCAAACCTCAAAAAATCAAAAGTGGATTAACGACAATGCTTTATTCCGATGGTGACCAATTATTGTATCGTGGCAAGTCAGGCAATTACACTGCCATTGTTACCGACCGTCCTAAAATCTCAAAAACCACCAATTTTGATTTCGTTGAATGTAAAGATGCTGATGGCAACTATTACGCAACCGTGAAAATTGGTAGTCAGATTTGGATGGCGGAGAATTTGAAGACAACGAAATATAATGATAATGTATCAATTCCAAATGTAACCGACAATACTGCTTGGTCAACTTTATCAACTGGAGCATATTGTGATTATAACAATACACCCGCCAATAGCACAATCTATGGGAAACTCTATAACTGGCATACTGTTAATACTGGTAAACTATCACCTACAGGTTGGCATGTTGCTACTGCGAGTGAATTTGCAAAAATGGAATATTACCTTTTCACAAATGGCTATAGCCCAAATGGTACAACCGAATTATATAAACTTGGCAAATCTTTATCGGCAAATACATTATGGTATATTGATAATAATGCTAATACAGTGGGTAACAATTTAAATAAAAACAATAATTCTGGATTTAGTGCATTGCCAGCTGGCCAACGTTTTGATACAGGTGATTATGGTAGTTTAAATTATAGAGCATTATGGTGGAGTAAAGATGATATTATGAATATTAATTATAATAGTTGTAAATATATCGATTATGACAGTCAATCAACAACGCATTGGTCAAACGCTTATTTAGGCTCAAAACCAATATTGGGGTTATCAATACGTTGTGTTAATGACAATTACGATTACAGCAATTATACTACATTTATTGGAGATACTTATGGTGGTGGTATTGTCTTCTATATAGATGAGACTGGAAAACATGGTTTGACATGTGCTTCAGAAGATCAATGTTCTGGCTTAGGTTGGGATGCAGCTAATGTAATTTGTCAAGCATTAACATTAAATGGATATTCTGACTGGTATATACCTACACTGTCAGAGTTAACTTTAATGAAAAATAATCTATATAAAAAAGGCTACGGTGCTTTCAATACATACTCAGGTGGTTATTATTGGTCTTCAACTCCAAATGGTTCAAATATGTATTATCATGAGACTATGATGGGTAACCCATATTATACATTATCTAATAGTACATTTTTAACTACAAGAGCTGTAAGGAGATTTTAAATAATTTTTATCAGTATTCTTGATTTTCATTTAATTAATAAAAGGCGGAAACCGAAAAGCTTACGAGTAGGTAAAAAATTAATCAAAATAAATCCTTATGAAATTACAGTTTTTATTCCTAAGTTTAGTTTTTATTCTATTTTCTTGCGGCAAATCAAAAAAAGAATTGGAAGCCGAAAAAAATTATAACGATATGATGAATGGACTTCAAAATCTACCTCGCTATGAAGTGAGGAACGAAGTTTGTCCCGATTGTCGAGGAACTGGTAAAACAAATTGCAAAAAATGTGAAGGTGATGGTAAAGTAAGCAATGGATTCATAAATATACATACTGGAATAGCTGGCGAAAAAATGTGTGTAGATTGCGAAGGATATGGTTTTTTTGTTTGTAAAAAATGTGGTGGCAATGGTATAATTAAAGTTGAAGTACAAAAATAAATCAGGTATTACTAACTTTACTTTAACTCTATTTTTAAGTAATAATTTTACAACTTGTTTAAAATGTCAGAAAAAGCAAATGTTTTAGTTACTTTTGAAATTAATGGCGAATTTCATTCTCAGCCATTATATTCAAGTCAAATCTCAGCTGATATGGACTCGATAAATCCGATAATTAAGTCTGCTATTGAATTCTATTTGGAATTTTACAAAATAGTTATATCCGAAACTGATTCAATCACCAATATTTTAGTTTATCAGTATTCCAGTAATGAGCAAGAGAGTCTAATTGCAAAACAATTAAATTACAGAAACAGTCAAGAAATGGTGTTTTTCAATACAATTGAATAAATCCACCCACTAAACTGACTAGGTAAAGCGGTCTTCGTCAATCGTTCACTTTGTTCGCAAAAACATAGCCCCAAGGGTAAAACAAGCAGTCGTAAAAATCTCCACCTTTCAGGTAGTATTTTTTCGTCTGCCCTTGTGTCTAACACTTCCACAGTCTTTCATGCGTTCCAGTGGGTACTCTTCAAGGCGTGTAAGTTTGTTTTGTTCTCTACGTTCATTCATTCCTCAGTCAGGGCTTTCTTTTGCCCCCTAAAACCCCATTAAGGTATTCGCTACGCTCATTTATTTGTTAGTAGGGGTCACGCGCCCTTTAGAGTTTTGCTCGCCTGCGGTCGCTCGTACTGTTATGGTTTGTCACATTTTTTGCTGCTCACTTTTCCATGTTGGCATAGCCGTGTTCATTCAGTCATTTCGTTCATTTTATTTCTCTCCATTCCTTCATTCACACCGCTATCACCAACCGCGCGCAAGAGCTGTATTTCGTTCTCTCATTCCGTTCCATTTCGCTCCATTTCACTTTCAGGGGCTATGTCTTTCCCACCCTGCATATCCATGTGGTTGCAGCATTGTTCCGTTTCACTCCACAAAGCTTCACCACCCCGCACATAACCCCTTTTCGTTCATTACGCTTCATTACTCTACATTCGTTCTCTTCATACAGCCCTTGCCTTTCCCACCGCACCGTTCGGGCAAAAAAATCCGCCAAACCAGCTGCCGGCAGCACCCGTCCACAGCGCCCTGCGCTATCCGTGTCCGGGGCACTCACTCCACTCGCAGCGGCTCGCACACAACGCACAGGCTGAATACTACGTTCCGTTTCTCTACACTCGCTTTTCAGCCTTGCTATCCACACACGCTCAAGGCTGTTTTACCTTTATAAGAAAATCCACACTAAAACTTTTAAATACAAAATGAAAATACTGTTTTCAGATAGTACGACAAAAAAAATGTTCACAAAGTTAACAGCAATAAAATAGGTCAGTAAAGGTCAAGCCCTACGGGTTTTTGTAATAATCTCCACCTTCGTTCCTCAGGTAGTATTTTTACAAAAAACCTTGACAGCCCTAACGCTCCATTCCATTTCGCTTTTTCTTGCAGTAAGAAGTGGTTTACATTTTCTTTTTCCTTTCAGTGTTTTTGTGCGATGATTGGAATTCCAATGATGGTTTATACTATAAATATTCAAAATACCTCAAATGCAACATACAAAAAAACGACAAAACACCCAACTGAAAGATAATATGTTGATATTCTGAATTTTACTATTTTTATTCAATTCAATTTTGTATCTTTGCACTTGATAATGAGAGATATATAAATAATTTTTCCTCCATATTTCCTCCGTATCAGTCCAAATAAAATCATTTTTAAACAAACCCCAAAAACCTATTTACTATGGCAATTATCAATCAAGGAATCCTGGGTGGATTCTCAGGCAAAATTGGCAACGTGGTTGGTGGTTCATGGAAAGGAATCAATTATATGAGAGTCCTTACCAAACCAAGCAACCCCAATTCTGAAAAACAACAAAATCAACGCACCAAGTTTACTACAGCGTTAAGTTTTTTACAACCAATCACACCGTTTTTACGTGTGGGCTACAAGCTGTTTACAGCTAAACAAACAGCGTTTAACGCTGCTATGTCAAATGTACTTACAAATGGAATCGCAGGTGAAGCACCAAACTTAGAGTTAGTTTACGCTGCAATTTCAGTATCAAAAGGCAACTTGACACCAGTTGCAAATCCAGCATTCACCTATGATAGTGGCGAAATCACTATGACATGGGATGATAACTCTGGAAGCGGTTCAGCAAAAGCAACAGACAAAGCAATGTATGTCGTTTACAACCCAACGAAAGTTGATGCAGTATTCGAAACAGCAGGAGCAGACAGATCAGTTAAAACACAAGTAGCAGATTTACCAGCCGAATGGATTGGCGATACAGTACAAGTTTATCTTGCATTTATTACCTCAGACGGAAAAGATGTAGCAAACAGCGCCTATTTAGGCTCTGTGGAAGTTGTAGCTTAATAGTTATGCTATCAACACTAATTAGATTCAAAAGCCAACCTCAAAAGGGTTGGCTTTTTTCATTCGGTATAATTACAATTTTCCAGTTTAAAACGTATGCGAATTTTACCCTCGTTAAAATCAGTACTGATTATTTTAAATTGCCCAATATCTGAAGTACTTTTTACATGGTCACCAATACAAGCACATATATCATAATCGCCAACAGAAACCAGTCGTAAAGTATCGCTTACATTTTCAGGGAGTTTACTCAAATCAACATTTGCCGGAACATTCTTTTTATCCACAAATAATACATTCACTGAAAGGTTTCTTTCAATTTGTGCGTTTACTGCCGATTCAATTTCAATAATCTGCTCAGGTGTGAGAGCTTCTTTAACAAAGTAGTCACACTTGCTTTTTTTGCGTTCAATATGGCTGTTTTTTGACCTATCACAACCAAACATTCGTACCATTGTTTGATTAAGCAAATGTTCAGCCGTATGCATTGGTGGAAACTCTTTTTTATTGTGTTCGTTTAGCTCCATAAGTCTATTTAATTAAAAATCAGTTAAATATAATTAATGTACAATAGTAATTGAGCGTTTACGTTCGATATGTGCATTCACTGACCGGCCACAACCAAACATGCGTACCATAGTTTGGTTGAGGATGTGCTCGGTAGTGTGCATGTCGCAGGCGTACTGCTTTTTAGCTTCGTTGAGTATGGGTTCCATCTGCGTGTTTTTAATCTTTCAACAAAGTTAAAAAATTAATTATTGGTTAAATAAAATGGTTTACGCGATATATACTTCCAGTATGGTGGTTTTTTCGTCCGGAATAATACCTGTTTCGTTGAAGCAGGCCGGCACCAGAACGGTATCGCCTTTAGTTACAGCAATTTTTTCTTCATCCGTTTCGATTACAAAACTTCCTTCGAGACACATGTAAGCCACAAACGAATCAATATTACCATAATTACGCGTTAGCGGCTGATCGAACTGAATCATGTTTGTGGTAAAATATTCGCAATTCGCCAGCGGTGTAATCTCGTTGAGAGCAGGCGTGTAAGCAGTTTTCGGGTTTTTGGAAGCATTAAAATCGATAACATCCAAAGCCTCTTCGGTATGCAATTCGCGTTCGTTTCCGTTATCGTCTACCCTTTTGAAATCGTATATGCGGTAAGTTATATCGCTGCTTTGCTGAATTTCGGCAATAAGCACGCCTTTGCCAATGGCATGTACCAAACCGGCAGGAATGAAAAATACATCGCCACTCTTTACGGGAACGTGCTGGAGTAAATCTTCCACCTTGTCGTTTTCAAGGGCATCCAGGTATTCTTCTTTGGAGCAGTCTTTGGTAAAACCGATAATCAACTCGGCATTTTCATCGGCCTGTAGCACAACCCACATTTCGGTCTTTCCGTACGAATTATGGCGTTCGGCAGCCACTTCGTCGCCCGGATGAACCTGAATGGACAGATTTTCGTTGGCATCAATCAGTTTGAACAACAACGGGAATGACAAGCCGTAAGCATCGTACACTTTATCGCCCACCAGTTCTCCCATATAGATTTCAACCAGTTCGGTCAGATTATTTCCGGCCAGAAAACCATTGGTAACAACCGATTCCTCGCCTTCAATACCTGAAAGTTCCCAGCTTTCGCCAAGCTTGTCGGTCAGAGCATCTTTGCCAAAAATATTTTTAAGTTTTGTTCCGCCCCATATTTTATCTTTCAGTATAGGCGTAAATTTCAGAGGGTAAAGCATTGTTTTTGTAAATTTTATAAAGTTTATAAGGTTCGTAAAGTCTGTAAATTAAAAATATAAGGTTACAAAGTACGAAAAACCACACTTTATAACCTTATATATAACTACAGGCTTTATGAATTAATTATTTTCAGCCCGTTTTGCCAGATTTTGTTCCCAGGCCCAGGCGCTTCGAAGCGTTTCTTCAACAGTTTCGGTAGCAGTCCAGCCCAACACCGTATTGGCATACGAAGGATCGGCCCAAACTTTTTCCACGTCGCCACTTCTCCGTCCTACAATGCGGTAAGGCACGTCGACACCGGTTACTTTTTTGAATGTTTCGATAATTTCGAGTACCGAAAGTCCACGTCCTGTTCCGAGGTTGAATGTTTCTATCTGCGATTTTACATCTTTCTGCAACAAACGTTTAACAGCCACTACGTGTGCTTTTGCCAGATCCACCACATGTATGTAGTCGCGGATGCATGAACCGTCGGGAGTGTTATAGTCGTTTCCGAATACCGACAATTGTTTGCGAAGTCCGATAGCTGTTTGTGTAACAAACGGAAGCAAATTATTGGGTACTCCGTTGGGCAATTCACCTATTTCGGCCGAAGCATGTGCGCCAATCGGATTGAAATAACGAAGTATAATACTTTGTAAATCAGCATTCGCATTCAGTGTATCGTGAATAATCTCCTCTCCTATCTGTTTGGTATTTCCGTAAGGCGACTGAGCAACCTTGATTGGAGCCTGTTCGGTAACCGGCAACACGTCGGGCTGTCCGTAAACCGTACACGACGACGAAAACACCATGCTTTTCACCTTGTGAATCGGCATCAACTGTAAAATGTTAATGAGCGACACGAGATTGTTTCTGTAGTACATAAGCGGTTTTTCAACCGATTCGCCCACTGCTTTGCTGGCAGCAAAATGAATAATCGCATCAATATCCTGATATTTTTCGAACATGCGATCCATGCTTACATAATCAACACAATCGATATTTTCGAAAGCGGGACGAATGCCCGTAATTTTTTCAATGCCGTTTAATACATCGATATTCGAATTCGATAAATTATCAACTATAACAACCTCAAAACCTTCTTTCTGTAGTTCGACCACTGTATGCGAACCAATATATCCGGTACCACCGGTAACTAATATCTTTGCCATCTGTAATTATTTAAAAAGTTGTTTCGGATAAACACCTTTGCGGATAAGCTCGTTGATTTTAAGAACCACCTGCGGACGATCTTCGGCATAAGTAACCCCAAACCATTTTGCGGGTGTATCGAGTACTTTGCAGCTTGCTCTACCTTCAACAATCAGGTTATTTACAGCCAGTGGAATGTAAAATTCCGATTTCAGTTTCTGACCATTTTCAGCCAGGAATTCTCTGAAATAATTTTCGGAATATTCAAAATAGTCGGGAGTGAATCCCCACATATTCATCGATACAGGTGTGTTAGCCGGAATAGCCACTTCTTCTCCTTTTTCGTCGAGATAAATAATGGCACCGCCTTTTTCTTCGATATGTGTGCGTTCAACCACATTTTGCAAATAGTTGCTTTCGTCTACCACACAAACACCACGGCTTACCGAACCACTTTCGGACAAAGTATTACCTACGTGATAACCCACCATGCAGTATTCATTTTTTTTGCCGGTAACGCTGCGTAAAAAATCAGCCAAAACGGCAAATGATTCCTGACCATAAAAATCGTCGGCATTAATAACGGCAAATGGCTCTTTGATAACGTCTTTACCCATCAAAACAGCATGATTAGTTCCCCATGGTTTTTCGCGTTCGGCAATGTAGCTACAGCCTTCAGGAACGTTTGAAATATCCTGAAAAACAATCTCCACATCGATAAGATTCTTGAATTTATTAACAACAACCTCTTTAAAATCAGCTTCGAAGCTTTTACGTATTACAAAAACTATTTTTCCGAATCCGGCTTTAATGGCATCGTAAATGGAATAATCCATGATTGTCTCACCATTCGGTCCTAAACCGTCTAATTGTTTCAATCCGCCATAACGGCTACCCATTCCTGCTGCTAATACAAATAATGTTGGTTTCATGCG
>JAYRXP010000055.1:0-3020 GCA_041917395.1 Paludibacter sp. | reverse complement strand
CTGGCGAAATCAATTTCGCGGAGGCGCTCAATCGTGAATTTGCTGTTGCGGGAAATTAAATCTGTTCCCATGAAATCCTTAACTCCTGCAGATGTTTTGTCTCCGAGCAGAACCATCATTTTTTCAATCAAAGTTTCACGAAGTACGCTTGCCTGTGCTTCGAATTCCTCATCCAAACGAGGCAATACAGCTTTGTCTGCCAGTTTCGATTTGCGGTTTTTCAGCGCTTTCGAGTACAAACGTTTACCAACAACCACACCCGAGAGCGAAGGAGTTGCTTTCAGCGAAGCATCTTTTACGTCACCGGCTTTGTCACCAAAGATAGCACGAAGCAGTTTTTCTTCGGGCGAAGGGTCAGATTCTCCCTTAGGAGTAATTTTACCAATAATAATATCACCGGGCTCGATGCGCGCACCAACACGAATAATACCGTTTTCATCCAGATCTTTTGTTGCTTCTTCGCTTACGTTAGGTATATCAGAAGTAAATTCTTCAACACCGCGTTTGGTTTCACGCACTTCGAGCAATTGCTCAACCACGTGTACCGAGGTAAATATATCTTCACGAACAACACGTTCGTTGATTACAATAGCATCCTCAAAGTTGTAGCCTTTCCATGGCATAAACGCCACTTTCAGGTTTTTACCAATTGCGAGTTCTCCGTTTTGAGTTGAGTAACCTTCGGTCAGAATCATTCCGGGAGTTACAACATCACCCTTACGTACCATCGGACGAAGGTCAATCGTTGTATTCTGGTTAGTTTTCATAAACTTAGGCAACTTGTATTCTTTTACAGGCGACTCAAAGCTTACGAATTCTTCCTCTTCGGTACGGTCATAACGGATTTTTATACACTCAGCATCCACATATTCAACAACACCATGTCCTTCGGCCGAAATTTGTGTACGTGAGTCGCGAATCAACTGACCTTCGATACCTGTACCAACAATAGGAGCATCGCAACGCAACAATGGCACTGCCTGACGCATCATGTTCGAACCCATCAACGCACGGTTCGCATCATCATGTTCAAGGAATGGAATAAGTGCAGCGGCAATCGACGCAATCTGCGAAGGAGAAACATCCATCAGATGTACTTCTTCGGGTGCAACCACAGGGAAATCGGCGCCTAAACGCGATTTTACTTTCGTACGGATAAATGTTCCATCGTCGCGCAAAGGAGCATTTCCTTGTGCTACAACAAGATTTTCTTCCTCTTCGGCTGTAAAATATTCAATACCATCGGGAGAAATATCCACTTTGGCATTTTCTACTTTACGGTAAGGAGTTTCGATAAATCCGAGCTCATTTATTTTTGCATAGATACACAACGAAGATATCAAACCAATGTTTGGACCTTCGGGAGTTTCAATCGGACAAAGACGTCCGTAGTGTGTATAGTGTACGTCACGAACCTCGAAACCGGCACGTTCGCGCGAAAGACCACCAGGTCCGAGTGCTGACATACGACGCTTGTGCGTGATTTCAGCCAACGGGTTTTGTTGGTCCATAAATTGCGATAATGCATTTGTTCCAAAGAACGAATTGATTACTGACGAAATACTTTTTGCATTAATCAGATCAATAGGCGTGAAAACCTCGTTGTCGCGAACATTCATTCGCTCACGAATGGTACGTGCCATACGTGACAATCCAACTCCAAACTGATTAAACAATTGTTCTCCCACGGTGCGCACACGACGGTTGCTCAAGTGGTCGATATCATCCACATCAGCTTTTGAGTTAATAAGTTCGATGAGGTATTTGATAATTTCAATAATGTCTTCTTTTGTCAGAACTTTAATGTCCGGATCAATCGAGAGATTCAATTTACTGTTGATGCGGAAACGACCAACATCCCCCAAATCGTAACGTTTTTCGGAGAAGAACAGGTTGTTAATTACCTCACGTGCAGTAGAATCATCGGCAGGTACGGCATTACGCAACTGACGATAAATGTACAACACTGCTTCTTTTTCCGAGTTGCTTGGGTCTTTTTGTAATGTGTTGTAAATGATTGCAAAATCATTTTGATTTGCTTCGGGGTTGTGCAACAGAATAGTTTGGGTTCCCGATTCGATAATATCGTCGATGTGGCTGTTTTCAAGAACAGTTTCGCGATCGATAATTACCTCATTACGTTCAATACTTACAACTTCACCGGTATCTTCATCCACAAAGTCTTCAATCCATGTCTTCAATACACGGGCAGCAAGTTTCTGGCCAATAGCCTTTTTCAGGCTGGCTTTGCTTACTTTAATTTCTTCTGCCAGGTTGAAAATTTCAAGAATGTCTTTATCACTCTCAAAACCTATGGCACGTAACAATGTTGTTACTGGTAATTTCTTTTTACGATCGATGTACGCATACATCACGTTGTTAATATCGGTGGCGAATTCAATCCACGATCCGCGGAAAGGAATAATACGTGCCGAATACAATTTTGTACCGTTGGCATGCATGCTTTGTCCGAAAAACACACCGGGCGAACGGTGTAACTGCGATACAATAACGCGTTCAGCTCCGTTGATCACAAAAGTGCCTTTTGGAGTCATGTAAGGAATTGGTCCCAAATACACATCCTGAATGACCGTGTCAAAATCTTCGTGGTCGGGGTCGGTACAATAGAGTTTTAGTTTTGCTTTGAGAGGCACACTATAAGTTAAACCGCGTTCAATGCACTCTTCGATAGAGTAACGTGGTGGGTCAACATAGTAATCAAGAAACTCTAATATGAAGTTATTGCGTGTATCGGCAATGGGGAAATTTTCGGTAAATACTTTGTATAAACCTTCTGTTTTTCTTTTTTCAGGTGATGTGTCCATCTGAAAAAAGTCCTGGAAAGATTTTAATTGAACTTCCAAAAAGTCGGGATATTCCAACTGATTTTTGATAGAAGCAAAATTGATTCTTTGTGATTGGTTTTTTGAAGACATTTTCAAAGAGGGTTATTTTGATACAGTGAACTCAATTAGTTAAAGACAAGAAAAGGTTTAGAATCCCTCTGTTCGAGGGAATCT
>JAYRXP010000054.1:0-1693 GCA_041917395.1 Paludibacter sp. | reverse complement strand
CATTTTTTTGAGGTAAAGATCTATTTCTTTAACATCATCCCATTTCTTGATTGCAGTTTTCAAATGGTCGAACATTTGATTCACCTTAATGTTTGCACCACCATGCAACGGGCCTTTCAACGAACCAATACCGGCAGCTATTGCCGAATAAGTATCTGTCAATGTGGAACTTGTTACACGGACCGAGAATGTGGAGTTGTTACCACCACCGTGTTCGGCATGTAAAATCAGACACAAGTCAAGCAGTTTCACATCCAATTCAGAATAATTACCCGGACCTTTCATCATATACAGGAAGTTTTCGGCTATTGAAGCACCTTCTTTCGGGTGACGAATATGCAACGAACGTCCCTGTTGACTGTGTCGGAGGATATTGTAAGCGTAAGCAATAATGGTCGGGAATTTCGAGATTAAGTCGATAGACTGACGGATAAGATTGTCGCGCGAAATATCATCCGGATTTTTATCGTACGTATACATTTCGAGTACCGAACGAGCTAAAATATTCATAATATCCTGACCTTCAATCTCAATAATACTCAATTTCATTTTTGTATCCAACGGCATGGATTCATTCAGAATTATGGAGAACTGACGTAACTCCTCTGAATCAGGCAGATAACCCGAAAGCAACAAAAATGCCGTTTCCTCAAAACCAAGTCTGTCCTCAGCATTTAATCCATGCACGAGGTCTTCCACATCGATACCACGATAAAACAATTTACCCGGAATTGCTTTCAGTCCACCTTCAGGCTGGCGTTCGTACCCAACAACATCACCTACTTTGGTTAAACCGGCTACAACCCCTGAATGGTCCTCGTTACGCAAACCGCGTTTCACATTGTATTGAGTAAATAATTCTTTGTCGATTCTGCTTGTCGACTTAATTGTTTCTGACAATTTATAAATCAGAAAATCTTTTTCGTTTGCCATTTTATTTGTGTTTTTATGTTATTATTTTAAACCATTCAATGCACTACCAGCCTTAAACCATTCAATCTGAGCATCATTATAAGTGTGTAACACCTCAAAATGTTCGCTCGTGCCATCGGCATGCGTTAATTTTACTGTTAAATTTTTTCCTGGTGCAAAACTTTGCAACCCGAGAATACTTATTTTATCATTTTCGCGCACTTTGTCATAATCATCTTTATCTGAAAAAGTTAAAGCAAGCATTCCCTGCTTTTTCAGATTCGTTTCGTGAATACGGGCAAAAGATTTTACAATAATTGCCTTTACATTCAGGAAGCGTGGCTCCATTGCCGCATGTTCGCGACTCGATCCTTCGCCGTAATTTTCCTCAGCCACCACGATAGAACCAATTCCCTGAGCTTTGTATTTGCGGGCCAATGCCGGAACTGCACCGTATTCGCCGGTCGAAGGGTCGAGTACCGAGTTTGTTTTATCGTTGAAAGCATTTACTGCACCAATGAGCATATTGTCAGATATATTATCCAAATGACCACGGAAACGTAACCACGGACCTGCCATCGAAATATGGTCAGTTGTACATTTGCCTTTCACCTTTATCAACAATGGTTGTTCCACCAAATCGTTTCCATCCCAGGGCTTGAATGCCTCCAGTTTCTGCAGTCGCTTCGATTCCGGGTTGATTATCACTTCCACCTGACTTCCATCGGCAACCGGAGCAATATAACCCGCATCTTCCACTGCAAATCCTTTTACAGGAAGT
>JAYRXP010000053.1:0-3515 GCA_041917395.1 Paludibacter sp. | reverse complement strand
ACATCGATTTACCATTCACCGAAACAATACTGTCGCCGGTTTGCAGTTTGGCTTCTTCGGCCGCGCTACCTGACGATACTTCACTGATTACGAACGGGTGACGTACAGAAACAAGATCGATTTCTTCGGCGGCAAGAATCTTTTGTGATAAATCAACCGGAAGTTTGATGTTGATGTCTTTGCCGTCCCTGTTTACCAGTACATTACGTTTTCCTTCGATAAGAACGGATTCAACAAAATCGGAACGTTTTTCGATTGTTTTTCCGTCTACAGAGATTACTTTATCGCCATTTAAAAGGCCGTATTCGTTTAACGTTTTCGAAAAGTGTAGTCCGTATTTTGCTTCGCTGAATGGCAGGTACTCTTCGCCCCACATAAATAAAACGGCCGAGTAAATAACCATTGCCAGTATGAAATTTACAAAAACTCCACCGATGATGATAGGCAAACGCTGCCATACCGGACGTGCACGATATTCCCAATCCTGCGGAGGTAAAGCCATTTGGGCTTTATCCATCGATTCGTCGATCATACCTGCAATTTTGCAATAACCGCCTAATGGTAACCAACCAATTCCCCATTCTGTGTTTTCGGGATATTTGCGCCAGTCACCTTCAGGAAGCTCATGAAGCGGAATTGGCTCCATAACAGGTTTCCCTTTTGAGTCGAGCATAATGTCGCCATCGGCATCTTTGCGCGGACGCTCATTGGCCGGTACGTTTTTGGCTAAAAATTTAATTTCCCAACGTCCGTTTATTTTTTTTGCCCGTATCAGCGAAAATTGCGGATTGAAAAACATATAGAATTTATCTACACGAACATTGAACAGGCGTGCAAAGAAAAAGTGTCCGAATTCGTGCAAAACGACTAAAATTGACAGACTGAGAATGAGCTGTAATGCTCTGATTAAGAATGTTTCCATTAATATTATTTATTGTTTTTTTCTGCCCCAAACCCCTAAAGGAGCTTTTGTTAGTTCCAAATGGTGTTATTCTTTAAGCCCCTTTAGGGGCTTGGGGCTATTATTTGTTATCTATTATTTATAATTTTATTTGTCAGATCGCGAACGGCAGCATCGGTAGCCACATAATCGGCATATCCGGGTTGCGCTATGAAATGTGCTTTTGACATTACGGTTTCAATAATATCGCTCATTTGTAAAAACCCTATACGATCTTTTAAAAACTCTGCTACCACTACTTCGTTTGCTGCATTTAGAATACACGGCATATTTCCGCCACGCTCCATGGCATAAAATGCATAAGCCAGATTTCTGAAACGATTCAAATCCGGTCGCTCGAAAGTGAACTGCGAACAAATGTTGAAATCGAGTCGGGGAAAACTTGTTTTGAGTCTGTCGGGATATGTAAAGGCATACTGTATAGGTAGTTTCATATCGGGCAAACCCATTTGTGCTTTTATAGAACTGTCGGCAAACTGAACCATGGAATGAATGATGGATTGCGGATGAACAACCACATCAATTTGTTCGGGAGCAACTCCAAACAGCCATTTTGCTTCAATGACCTCAAATCCTTTATTCATCATGCTGGCCGAGTCGATAGTGATTTTTGCTCCCATATCCCAGTTAGGGTGCTTCAGAGCCTGAGCACTTGTCACATTTTCGAGTTCGTTCAGTGTTTTGGTACGAAACGGACCTCCTGATGCTGTCAGAATAATTTTTTCGACCGGATTATTTCCTTCGCCCACTAAACACTGAAAAATAGCAGAATGTTCAGAATCGACAGGTAGAATGGCGGAATTGTGATTTTTAACCAAATCGCAAATCAACTCTCCTGCCACAACGAGTGTTTCCTTGTTTGCAAGGGCTATTTTTTTTCCTGCTTTTACGGCATGAATTGTAGGCTTTAATCCTGAATAACCGACCATAGCCGTCAGAACAATGTCTACGGGTTGCATTTCGGCTATTTGTGCTATGGATTCGGCACCGGCAAAGACCTTTACAGGTAAATCTGCCAGTGCTGTTTTTAGTTTTTCGTAATGCGCTTCGTTGGCAATAGCCACCATTTCTGGTTTAAATTTTCGCGCCTGCTCAATCAACAGATCTACCTGATTGTTGGCAGTAAGTGCATAAGCTTCAAAAAGTGAACTGTTTTCAGCAATGACTTCTAATGCCTGCGTACCAATGGATCCTGTGGATCCCAGAATTGCTATTTGTTTTTTATTTTCTATCATTCAGTTTGACAGGGACTTATTGAAATTAAGAAACTAAGAAAATTTTTAAACACGAAACTAAAATATAATAACATCCTCGGGATTGACAGGTTTGCCCATTTGCCACAATTCAAAATAGAACTGGTTTCCTGCTTTGGCTGAGGTTTCATCGCCGGTTATGGCAATTCCTTCGCCTGCTCTCACTGTATCGCCGGTCTTTTTCAGAAGTCGGGTGTTGTTTTTGTAAATAGAAATATAATTGTTTTCGTGCTGAACCTGAATTACGTAACCATTATCGAATGTGAAACCGGCATAAACAACAGTGCCGGCGAGTACACTCTGAACTGTTTCGCCGGCTGATGTTATCATTGAGATGCCGTACTGCTTCTCGGCCATGTCGAAAGTTGAAGAAATAACGCCTTTTGTTGGGCGAAAGAAAACAAAAACATCTTCGTTGTTGGTTGGCGAAATTGTAGCAAGATTATACTTCTCTTTGTTTTCAAAATCTTCAACAAATTCTTTTTCGGTACGCGATTTTTCGATAAAGTCACGCGCCATTTCCTTAAATTGTGCCGAATCGAGTTTTGCCACCGAATCGGCCTTTATATTGCCCTGAATAATTGCTCTGATCACATTCAAATATCCGGTTTGAAGTTTGGTGTCGTGCAGAAGCGAGTCTGCAAGCATCGATTCGGATATAATTGTATTCCGGTTTCCACTGTCGCCGTAACCTGGCAAATAGTAGCGAATTGGCGTGGCAAAAATAAGTATAGTGAGCAAAATGAACGTAGCAAGTACGAGCGACGATGCATAAACCAACACGCTCAGTCGTGATAAGCGAATATGCCAAGATTCCTCAAGTGTATTTTCGTTAAGCACCGAAAAGCGGTACTGAAAACGCAGTTTGTGAAGAAAAGAGCTAAACTGTGATGCTTTATTTTTCATCGTTGTTTTTGCAAATTGAATTGTTCACACAAAAGTAGTTTTTTTCGGCTTACTATCAAAATATAAGCAGTTCAAACCGTATCGGGTTTGAGCTTCTTAACAAATTATAGTTGGTTTTCAGAAAACAGTACAATGCCCGTTAGGCAACTTTTTTGCAAACTCGAACAAAGATTGTAAATTTGCAAAAAATGTTTGAGAAACACAATTGTAGGGAAAAATGGAATTATCCATGCAAAGTATTACTTATTTGCAGGGCGTAGGACCTAAAAAGGCCGCACTTTTTGCTTCGGAGTTGGGATTGCTGACTGCCGAAGATTTACTGCGTTATTATCCCTATAAATATGTGGACCGTAGTCGTTTTTATTATTTGCACGAAATAAGCGGAAATATGCCTT
>JAYRXP010000052.1:0-4589 GCA_041917395.1 Paludibacter sp. | reverse complement strand
CCACACGAAGCCTGTACGCGATTAACTACCATAGGGGCATTTCCCTTATTTGTGAAGTTGAAAATGAAGGTTGCCTTTCCATCTTCCTCGTTTATTTTTCCGAAATCATGACTGTTTGTTTCAAAAACAATTACCGGCTTTTGAGCCATTAATAAAGTACATGATATTAACGCTATTAACAATAAACTATACTTTCTCATAATGAAATATTTTTTGGGGTTGTTAGTTTGTTTTTTTGCAGATGCAAAAGTAAAAAAAAAGCGACGAAATGAACCTCTTTTACAGCAATATTGGTTTAAATATCGTTAATTGAGGTCTCTTTTTCCTTAATATCAATTTTTTTAGTGCTGAAAAAGGTCGCAACTTTTTCGTTTATCCACGAAACTGCCACGAAATAAACAATAACTGAGAACACCCATTCAATATAGAAAAGCAGTGTACTGTTTGGTTTGAAAATTCCGTTTTCGAAAAAGCCTGATAAGGGTTTGTTGGTAAAAATAAAGTCGATCAGATACTGTCCGTGATAGCTGAGATAGCGCAGACCTGTATTGCCTATCGATGTTTCAAAATGTAATCCGCCGGTAAACTTTAATCCGGACAGAAACGAAATGTGAAATACAACAAACTGAAACGCCGCGTAACCCAGCCAGCTTATTTTTTTGTTTTTAATAAATACGAAAGCTGTTCCAAAACAGATACCGAACAGTAATGATTGAATTAATATAGGAGTAACAAATTCATTACTAACGCTTTCCGGAAAAATGAAGTTTTCATTTAAAATCAACTTACTGAACCATAATCCAAACAGATTGAGCGAGAAATTTATTAATGTCCAGAAAAAAAGCCGATTTAAAATTGTGTAAATAACTGGCTTATCTATCTTCATAACTTATTGATATTAAAGTTCTTCTTATTTTAGATTGTTATTTTTTTGTACTTGGTTTTCTGCGTTTAAAATGTCCTTTTCCAGTTGCAAATTTTTTATGTCCGAACCTATTTTTATCGGGCTCGTAAGCCGGGGCTTCGCCCAATTCGGCAGGCATCGGAATCTTAAAAATCTCTTTTTCAAGAAAATCTTCTATTTGTTTGAATTTATATTGTTCCTCGGTCGATACAAAGGTTATTGACATTCCTTCGGCGCTTGCACGGGCTGTACGGCCAATACGGTGAACATAATCTTCGGCATCGTGTGGTACGTCGTAGTTGATAACCAGCGAAATATCGTCAATATCTATGCCACGCGAAACAATATCGGTTGCAACCAGAATGTTAACGCGGTTGTTGCGGAACTCATGCATGACATGTTCACGTTGCGACTGATCCAGATCGGAGTGCATTTCGCTAACTGATAAACCCATCTGGCGAAATGTTTTGGTCAACTCCTTAACCTTAAGCTTCGAACCCGAAAAAATAATCACTTTGTTGGGCGTATTTTCAACAAAAAGATGGCGAACAATGGCATGTTTCTGCGCTTCGTAACAGATATATGCTGTTTGCATAATGCTTTCGGGAGGACGCGAAACCGCAATTTTTACTTCGGACGGATTGTTTAGAATTGTTTTTGCCAACTGCCTGATTTTCGGAGGCATTGTTGCCGAAAACATTATGGTTTGCCTGTCTTTTGGTAATCGGTTGACAACCTGCATGATATCGTCAAAAAATCCCATGTCGAGCATTCGGTCGGCTTCGTCCAGAATGAAATATTTAACGGCAGAAAAATCAATTTCATACAAATTGATATGCGAAAGCAGACGTCCCGGAGTGGCAATAACCACATCGGCACCATTTTGCAAACCACGTCGTTGTACTTCCCAGGCGGCAGCATCGTTGCCTCCGTAAACAGCTACCGACGAAAAACTTGTAAAATACGAAAATCCTTCCATTTGCTGGTCGATTTGTTGCGCTAACTCGCGAGTCGGAGCCATAATAATGGCATTTACTTTATCTTCGACATGTTTTTCGGACTGAAGATTATGTAAAAGTGGCAATATGAAAGCAGCTGTTTTTCCGGTTCCGGTTTGTGCACACGCAATCACGTCACGTTTTGCAAGTATTACGGGTATAGTTTCAGCCTGCACAGGGGTAGCTTCGGTAAAGTTCATAGCTTCGAGGCCATGCTGAACTTCTTCGCACAGAGGTAGTTCGTCGAATCGCATAATTTTTAATTTAATTACCCGTGTCGGGCAACAATGGATAGAATTTTGGCAAAGATAGCCATAATTATCCGATTTATGGCTACAAAAAACGCCATAAACTCAGGTTTACGGCGTTTTCGCGGAAGCTACGAGATTCGAACTCGTGGTACGGTTGCCCGTACGTCAGTTTAGCAAACTGGTGGTTTCAGCCACTCACCCAAACTTCCAAACTTCGCTTTTGCGGGTGCAAATATAGGAAGGAATTTTCGAATTTCAAAATACTTTTGTGCTTTTGAATGTTGTTCTGGTTTTTTACATTTTTCAGATTGTTGATTGTCAGTTTGTTGCATTGCGAAGCTAACGAAAAGTTTTTTAAAGTTTCGCAAAACGGCATTAAGTATAAGCATTTTGTTGTATTTTTGTGTAGGTCAAATTTTAAAACTGTGTTTATGTCTATAAAAAAGCTTTTCTCACCTAAAAAGCCTGTGTTTTGGCTGCTTACGACTGTAGCGGCAGTGTTTCTGTATGTTGTTTATATCTTTTTTGCGCCTAATATTTTTCTTAAAGAAGAGCAAAAGAGTTATTTGCTGATTCGTGACAACAGCACTATGCAGGATGTGGTGTCTGAATTACAAAAAACAGCCAGCGTATTAAATACGGCATCGTTCAGGCAGGTAGCTTCGCTGCTCAACTATAAGAAAATTCGTTCGGGTCGCTATGAACTGACGCAGGGTATGAATAACTTTAAACTGGTTCGGATACTCCGGAATGGAAGACAAAGTCCTGTAAAACTTACGTTTAATAATATCAGAACGAAAGAACAACTGGCCGGTAAATTTTCGAAAATGGTGATGGCAGATTCGTTGTCGATTCTGAAACTTTTGAACGATTCGGCTTATCTGGCAACTTACGGACTGAATTCAAATACTTCAATTGCTGTTTTTATTCCGAATACTTACGAAGTGTTTTGGGATTTGGATGCGCAAGAGCTTTTTGAACGAATGAAAAAGGAATATGATGTGTTCTGGACTGACGACCGAAAAGCAAAAGCTGCAGCTATTCCGCTTACTCCGGTTGAAGTGGCCACACTGGCTTCGATTGTTGAGGAAGAAACCAATGGAAAAGCTGAACGCCCGATGGTTGCGGGACTTTATATTAACCGTTTGAAAAAAGACATGCCATTGCAGGCTGATCCGACTTTGAAATTTGCAGTTGGCGATTTTAGTATAAAGCGTCTGAAGCTGGAACATATTCTGAAAATTTCGCCTTACAATACGTACCGGAATAAAGGTTTGCCTCCGGGACCAATCAGGGTAGCTTCGCAAAATGGAATTGATGCGGTGCTCAACTATAAAAAACATGACTATATTTTCATGTGTGCAAAGGAAACGCTGAATGGAGAACATAATTTTGCCATTACTTATGCTGAACATCAGGCAAATGCTAAAAAATATCAGAAGGCATTGGACGACTTGAAGATACATTGATTAATTATTTAGAGGTTTAGAAAATAAGAAAATAGAAATTAAGAGTTTAATATCGATGAAAAAAATCCTGTTATTAATAATTGGCATTTATCTTTTAATGCCGGTAAATGCACAGTTTAAAAAGCGCGAAATGCGTGCCGTTTGGATTGCAACAGTAGCCAATATCGACTGGCCCAGCCAACGAAATCTGACAGCAAAGCAACAGAAAACTGAAATGGTTCAGATGCTCGATTCATTTGCTGCGCTGAATATTAATACCGTGATTTTTCAGATACGTCCAACTGCCGATGCACTTTACACTTCGACACTCGAACCGTGGTCTCACTGGCTTACAGGAAAGCAGGGTGTTCGTCCTGAGTCGTTTTACGATCCATTACAATTCGTAATTGAGGAGGCTCATAAGCGTTTTATCGATGTGCACGTTTGGCTCAATCCATATCGGGTAACCAATAGCGATAATCTGGATTTGCTTTCGAAAGATCATATTTTTTACAAAAACCGTAATTTGTTTGTAAAATATGGCGATAAATATTATTTTGATCCTGGACTGGACGAAACACGTCAGTTCCTGAACAGGGTGGTGGAAGATATTGTGGAGCGATACGATGTGGATGCAATTCATTTTGATGACTATTTTTATCCTTATCGTGTTAAAAATGAGGAGTTTCCGGATGATAAATCATTTCGGTTGTATCCGCGTGGTTACGAACCCGGTCAGAAGGATGACTGGAGACGCAATAATGTAAATCTGATTATTTCGGAACTGCAACAAACCATTAAAAGTATAAAACCCTGGGTGGAATTTGGAATATCGCCTTTCGGAGTTTGGCGAAACAGTAGTGTCGATCCGCGTGGTTCGGCCACACAGGCAGGAGTTCAGAATTACGATGATTTATATGCCGATATTTTAAAATGGTTGCAGGAAGGTACGATTGATTACGTTGTGCCACAACTTTACTGGGAAATT
>JAYRXP010000051.1:0-3697 GCA_041917395.1 Paludibacter sp. | reverse complement strand
TTACAACCTTGATATTCATGTCGATAAGCTGTGTTGTGAGAAACAAATTCCGTTCAAGATTCGAAGCATCAACCACATTAATAACTATGTCTGGATGTTTCTCAGTAATATGCTTACGAACATACAGTTCTTCGGGTGAGTATTCGGTAATGGAATAAGTGCCCGGTAAATCAACCAATCTGAACGTATAATCTTGTTTTTTTACTTTAGCTTCTTTGGCGTCAACGGTTACGCCACTGTAGTTGCCAACACGTTCGTGTGAACCGGAAGCAAAATTAAACAAAGTGGTTTTACCACAATTCGGATTCCCGACTAATGCAACATTTATAGTTTTTCCCTTTTTAAGAACAGAGCGTTTAAGTTTTTCCTCATCTATAACGCCATTGAAAGTCGCATCGTCCTTTTTTTGATAATCGGCAGCCGAAATTACTTCAATCAATTGGGCTTCGCTCCGGCGCAGAGACACATTGTAACCCATTATTTCATATTCCACAGGGTCCATCAAAGGCGCGTTTTTGACCACTTTCACCTTTTTGCCTTTAACGAAGCCCATTTCGGTGATACGTTTACGAAATGCTCCGTGTCCCAACACTTTGGTTATATAGGCCTCACTTCCGGTTTCAATTTCCGATAAATATTTTGTTTTCTTCGACATTTCAACTTTATTTTATGTCAATCAGCACTTTACCTGATGATTTCAGCAATCCAACCGACCATTTGATAATCACCATCGAACTTACAATAGCCACAACCGGATCGATAAAAGGGATATTCCAGAAGTGCGCAGCCAGTAATCCGGCAATAGCCGAAATACTTGTGAGCGCATCGGCAAGTACATGCAGATATGCGGCTTTTATGTTATGATCCGAATCGCTCTGTTCGTGATGAAGCAAGACGGCACTCACCAAATTCACTACCAAACCTATTACAGCCACGACAATGGCTTCTTTGTAAGCTATAGTCTGGGGAACAAAAAAACGTTCGAATGCTTCGACAAGAATAAAAACAGCAAAAAGCAGCAAAATAAGGCCACTACTGTAACCCGAAAGCGATAATATTTTGGAACTATCGCCCGTAAAACTATCCTTATCTGATAATTTACGAACGGCGATGTATGCCAGCCAACTGAGTCCGATTGCAAAAACATGCGAACCCATGTGAATACCGTCGGCAAGCAGGGCCATCGAATGTGTTGTAAGCCCGAAAAACACCTCAACCAACATAGTTACGGCCGTAATCAGTACCACCAGTAGTGTTTTGCGTTCGTTTGTTTTTGAAGCCATTCTTTTATTTTGTTTTTAGCATAACAAGTTAAACCTTCAGGGGGTTTAAAAAAGCATACAAAATTAACGATATTAATTGAAAATGTTTTCGTTAAAAGCATTTTACAACGCAAAATACCTATAAGTAGGTAGTGGTTTTGATACAAAATTTTTATCTTTGACAAAAAAATTCGGAAACATGATTCAGCAACATATCGGACTATACCTCAATAACTCGGCTGACAAAAAAGCACTACTAAAACAATTATTTGAAAATAAACTACTTATCAATCATATTGATTTAAAGAACCTGACAGGAAAGCTATTTTCAGCCGAGACAATTGAAAAATTAATTGACGATGAATTCAGGCACGACCGTATAGTTGTTTGTACAGAAGAAAATGCGTCGCTCAGCACCATGTCGAGTGGTCAGCAAAAAAAAGCATTACTCTCCTACCTCATTGCCCAAAAACCGGATTATATGGTATTGGACGACGTTTACAGCAATGTTGATAAGACAACGCAGGAACACATAAAAAATGAAATTCACAAGCTGTCGGAATCAACCCTGATTATTCAGCTTTTTTTCCGTAAAACAGACATGCTTGCCTGCACAACAAAAGTTTTTACCATTGACAAAAACAACCAAATCGAAAACGTTCAAAGTGCCACTGATTTTGCTCAGCAACTATATAAAAATAAAACTCTGAACAATCGGTTTACGTTGCCTGAATGTATGTACGATGAAAGTACGGCTCCTGACAAGTTGGTTGAACTACACAGAGTATCTGTCAATTACGAAGGCAAACAGGTACTAACGGATGTGAACTGGACAATTCGCAAAGGCGAATTCTGGCAACTTTCAGGGCCGAATGGCTCGGGAAAAAGTACGTTACTCAGCATGATTTGCGGCGATAATCCCAAGGCGTACAATCAGGATATGATTTTGTTCGGACGTAAAAAAGGATCGGGCGAAACAATCTGGGACATAAAACGAAATATCGGCTATTTCACTCCGAATATGACTTTGCGGTTTACACGCAACGAAACGGTGAAAAATATGATTATTTCGGGGCTGAACGATTCTGTAGGTCTTTATACAAAACCCACTGATATTCAGAAAGACATAGCACAAAGCTGGTTGAAAATGCTGGGAAGTTCGTTTCAAAACAAACTGTTTCAGCAACTATCTATTGGGCAACAACGCATGGTAATGGTTGCACGCGCCATGGTTAAACATCCTCCGCTGCTTATTCTGGACGAACCCACCATAGAACTGGACGATGAGAACAGTGAATTATTTATCGAAATGGTGCACGCAATTGCTTCCGGAAAGCAAACTGCAATAATTTATGTATCGCATCGCTACGAAGAAACACTCAGTCCTGACAACGTTTTTGAGCTGGTAAGGGCAGAAAAGGGATTCACTGGTATTGTAAAATGAAGCCCGCCACCGAATTCAAACATTCGATGACGGGAATCAAACCAAAAAACATAGAAAGAAAAATCATTTTCGCGCATCAAGCGCTGCCTGCACAAGTTGAGGAATTTCGATCGGCAAACGCGCCACAGGCACACCTACAGCTTCAAATGCTGCAATCTTTTCTTCGGCTGTACCACTTCCGCTCGAAATAATGGCACCTGCGTGTCCCATTCGTTTTCCGGGAGGAGCTGTTTGTCCGGCAATAAATGCAACCACCGGCTTTGTAACATGGTCTTTAATGTACTGAGCAGCGCGTTCTTCAGCATCACCTCCGATTTCACCAATCAATACAATAGCTTCCGTTTCAGGGTCATTTTCAAACATTTCGAGTAATTCCTGATAATACAATCCCGCTACCGGGTCGCCACCAATACCTACACAAGTACTTTGACCCAAACCACTCTGAGTAAGCAAGCTAACCATCAAATAAGTTAATGTTCCACTACGGCTCATCAATCCCACATTTCCTTTTTTGAAAATATTACCCGGCAAAATACCAATCATCGATTCTTCGGGAGTTATAAGTCCCGGGCAGTTTGCACCAATCAATTGCACACCTTTCTTTTTGAGGTACGCAGTCGCTTTCACCATATCCAGCGTAGGTACACCTTCCGAAATACAAACCACTAATTTTACACCTGCATCAGCTGCTTCGAGAATAGCGTCGGCAGCCAGAGGAGCCGGAATGAAAATGACAGAAACCGTTGCATTTGTTGCTTTTACAGCCTCTTCCACTGTATTAAAAACCGGCACATCGTGCACAGTTTGCCCCCCTTTACCCGGCGAAACACCACCTACAATATTAGTACCATAAGCCACCATTTTACCGGTATGAAAACTTCCGTCGCGTCCGGTAATGCCTTGTACAAGGACTTTTGTATCTTTATTTATTAATATGCTCATTTTGTTTAGTTTTTAAAGTTCATAAAGTTTTTAAAGTTCATAAAGTTTT
>JAYRXP010000050.1:0-2338 GCA_041917395.1 Paludibacter sp. | reverse complement strand
GACTACCTTACCGTATTAAATGCTGCCGAACTTGTTCTGGCTAAATCCGATATAACCATTCCGGATATTATTAATGCCGATAAAACATTGGCAACACCCGGAAAAGCTTTTGCTGCAGAATATTACTTAACAGACCGTCGTGCGCTGAACGACTCCATTGTGGCTTACGAAGCATTAAACACTGCCACCCCAGCCGGAACGGCAGTAGGACAAGTACCCACAGCTGATAAAACGACTTTTACCACGGCAATTACTACGGCAAAAACTACACGTAGTTTGGTTAGTGCTATCGACCGTCAGGTGAAAGAGGCTACCGACAAACTCTATGCAGCCAAACTTGCTTTTAAGGCTGCAATCGTAAAATAAAAAGCTTATTATCATGCAAAAACAACTTTTATCAATATTAATAATGCTTTCGTTGGTATTTTCTACTGTTGAGTCGAAAACCTACAAAGCAGAAAATATCGCACAATTTAACGGTTTTGTAAAAACGGTTGTTGCTGGCGACTCCATAGTGCTTAAAAACGGCGTTTGGAAAGATGCTCAATTTAAATTCACCGGCAAAGGAGAACCTCAAAAAAACATCTATTTAGTAGCCGAAACCCCGGGAAAAGTAACATTGGAAGGTAAATCGTGCCTGCAATTATCAGGACAATACCTTTTTGTTTCGGGATTGACCTTTGTAAACGGAATGACTCCCCGCGGCACCGTTATCGAATTCAGAACCGGCTCTAAAGAGTATGCATACAACAGCACCTTAAGTCAGTGTGTTATCGATAAATACAACCAGCCAAAAGACACAGCCGACCATTGGGTTGGAGTTTATGGTAAAAAAAATGTGGTGGAATATTGTTATTTTGGAGGAAAATCAAACGAAGGCACCACTTTAGTAGTTTGGCCAAACGATTCGAACTCTATCAACAATGAACATTTAATTTACCGCAATTATTTTGGTGCACGTCCCCGACTGGGTTCAAATGGAGGCGAAAGCATCCGCATTGGAACAAGTCAGGTTTGCCATTTAAGTTCAGGCAGCATTGTCGATGGCAATTATTTTGAGCATTGCAATGGCGAAACCGAAATAATCTCGAACAAATCAGGTGACAATATTTTTGTCAATAATACTTTTTTTGAATGCGAAGGAAGTTTGGTATTACGACATGGCAATAATGCAACCGTTTCGGGAAACTGGTTTATTGGCAATGGAAAAATAAATACCGGTGGAGTGCGTGTAATTAACGAAGGACACAAAATTTTCAACAATTACTTTTACAAACTTGCCGGCGACGAATTTCGTTCGGGATTGGCAATTATGAATGCCATTCCGAACTCTCCAGCTAATGGCTATGCTCCGGTTAAAAATGTGATTGTGGCAAACAACACCTATTTCGATTGCGCTTTTCCGTGGGCTTTCGGCGTTGGTCTTGGTGATCGAAACCGAATAGTAAAGCCCGAAAGCACCTTATTGCTCAACAACTTGGTTTATTGTCCGAATACCGCCGAACTTATTAAATATTACGACACTACCGATGGTATCCGATTGGATAACAATATTATGGTAAACTCAGCAGGAATGTTAAAAGACAAAGGAGCTGTGGAAGCAGAAGTGTTGAAAGACAAAGTTTTCGATATAGAAATGGTTTATTCGAACCTGAAAGCTAAAAAGCTGCCGTTTGTAAAATACGATATTTTAGGACAAGCACGTGGTGAAGCTGTAGTTGGTGCATTTCAGAATAAAGGAGAAAAAAACCAAATTGAAATTGCCACAGCAAAAAACTGCGGGCCAGAATGGTACAAAGTCCTGACGGCTGCCGAAAATAAAAAGCCAAAAATTACCGGGAAAACAATGTCGGTCGATGCCGGAGTTGATAATTTATCAAAAGCTATCAAAAAAGCAGGAAATGGAGATATACTCGTTTTAGCCGAAGGCGAACATATTATATCGAATAAAATTGTTATAAATAAAGACATTACAATAAAAGCAGCCGACTCGAAAACAAAGCCGGTTATTCGTTTACAATCCGAACGTGAAAACAACAGTTTCTTTGAAATTGGAGCAAACGCGAAGGTGCGTTTCGATGGCATTGCAATGAATGGCGACAGCAAAGCAAAATTCCCTGCAAAATATGTTTTTATGTCGGCAAAAGAAGGTGCTTTTGGATACTCGCTTTTTGTTGACAACTGTGAAATTTATGATGTAAATGTGGAAACCGGAGCTATTTTCAAAGCGTATAAAAGCTCGCTTGCCGATTCCATTTTTGTACAAAACACCGTACTTCGCAATTCGTATCGCGGATTTTCGTTAGCCGAAGAAAAAGACAACACAGGGAAATACAAT
>JAYRXP010000049.1:0-15290 GCA_041917395.1 Paludibacter sp. | reverse complement strand
GGTTCGCCCAAAACATGCAGATAAATGTAATTGGTAAATGGTTTGATTTTTTTTAATACCACATCAAACTCTTCGGGCGTCATAAATCGCGCTGCCCGTTCCGTTTTAAAACAAAAGCTGCAAGCAAAGTTGCAGCTGTTTGTAATTTCGATATATATTTTTTTGAATTTCAAAAAATAGTGGTTTTAGATTGCAAAGTAAATACAAATGTACGTGTGTCCAAAAGGTTTTAGAATAAAATTTTTTGTGCAAAAATGCTTTTGGTGGTTTTAATACGGATAATAAAAATACCTTTTTTGTTGAACGGAACTAACACTTCATTCTGATTTTCAGATGTTATGCTTGTAATTTGTTTTCCTGTAATGTCCGTAATGTTGACTAATACGGAACCATTTAGATTCGCTATTTTTAAAGCATTATTTACTTTGAAAATTACGGGAGTTGATTTTGTTCCGGCATTTAGTCCTGTCGGAACGAGTGTTTTTTGTGCCATCACTTCCGAATGTGCCGAAGTACTGACACCTCTTTTCGATTTTATACGATAGGAGTAGGTAGTGTTTGGTTGCAAGTTTTCGACCATGTATTTGTTTGCGAAAACTTCGTTGTTCTGAACCACATAAACCGTATCAGGCTTGCCAAATGTCGCCTGAACATCGTCAATTGCTAAATTTCCAGATACTTTGTTGTAGGTAAAGCGGAACTGACGATAGTTTTGAGAAGTAGTGAAATTATATACAGGATAAGTTTTGTTTGCGTTTACACTCGGAATGGTTGCTATTGAGGCCCAAAGACCATTTTGAAAACCTTCGAGCAAAAGTGAGGAGGATGTAGCTCCTGAAGGAAACCGATACATAAATGTAAATTTTGTAACCGGAGCTTCGTAAGTTTTTGTCATAATCCAATCGTTATTGTCGTTTAACTGAACTGAAGGTGGTGCGATTCCCGAACTTGCTGTTGTAGTATACGTTGATATGCTGCTGCTTGTCCAGCCCGTAGGAAGCGGTGTTCCATTTGTGCCAACACCATCAAACCCTTCTGTTTCTGTTTCTGTTTTGGTGGCTTGTCCTGAAGTGCTAAATACATCAATCAAATAGCTTGTTGCATATAAATCTTCCTCCCAGTTTGCTGTAAAGCTAGTTGAACTGACATTGTCTGCATTCATAATCACAGGAGCAGGAAGGTTGCTGGTGCGGAGTTGCATGGTGTTGATTGCTTCCGAATTTCCACCGGCTTTTACGGCTTCTACTGAATATGTGTATTTCGAATTTGGTTGTAAATTGTTGATTTCGTAGTTCGTAATTTTACCAACCAGCTCGTTTTTGATATAAATTGGCTCAGTGAGTAAAAAAGCCATCGAGTGTGTGCCGATAAATGCCACCGAATCAACCGGAAGTACATTCCATTCACTTTTGTTGTAAACCGATGCTGGATGTGTAATCGTATTTTTACGCTGTAAAGTCAGGTCGAGTCCCCATATTACATCGGCTCCGGCATTGGCTTCTCCTACCATGTCAATCGTCATTCCGCTGCGTGTCAGGCAAATGGCATCGTTGCCATTTATCTGTAGAAGTGAGTCGGTTAACAAATTTGCCTTTTGCAGTAATGTTGCATTTGTTGCACTTTTATGAACCACTGTGTAGGTCTTATTGGTTTGCAATTGCCCGTTCAGTCGCAGTACAGTGCCAAATGTGCCGTCTCCGTTTGATTGTTTTCGCAAAGCGTATTTTGTCAAGTCGATTGTTTTGCCTGTTCCGTTGTAAATTTCAATGGCTTTATTCCAGCTCGAACCTTCCACGTACGACGAAATAATCAAATCGCCGGCTTTTTGCTCCGGTTGAAAAACCTTAAGTAAATAATCTGTTGCTGTCGGGTCTGAAATCCATTGCAGAGTTCCTCCCTGCGGATTTACATGCGTCGGTTCGAGCAAAACAAAATCGGGAGAAACATTGGCTTTTACAGGAATAATGATGTTTTCGGTCATCCCACCTCCCGAAATTATCAGTGTGTCGCGAATTGCTCCATCGGTAGTGGGGGCAAAGGTGAGATTTATATCTGTACCGGTTAAGATATTTTCCAAAACAACCTGATTCGAAGATAGTTGCAACGATGACGTTGCGTTTTTTATTGTCAGGTTTATGCTCCCGGTGAAATTTACCCCCTCGATGTGTAAGGTTTGCACGCGCTGATCGTTAGCCATAATGGTTCCGAAATCGATATTAGTTCCGCGTCGCGGACTAATCAGATATGCTTCTGTCTCGTTGGGAAAAGGGAATGTCTTTGTTGTATCCGCTCCCCAGATATATTCGGCAAGAGCCGGATAGTCGATAAACGGATTGCGGTTACCCTGAATTCGATAAACAGCTTCATTTCTGGTCAACTCTTTTGCACTCACAGGGTCCTGACGGTGCCATTTTAATAATAAGTCGATAGCCCATGGCTTCCAAACCGGATAACGGTTGTTGTTCATCATTGGCGATTGCCAAAGTGATGCAAAATCTTCATATATGCTCGAAATGTACAAATACGATCGTGCAAAATCGCCTTTGAATTCATCGGCCGGTTCGAAGCAATTGTCGGTATAAGCTGTTTCAAATCCGTTTTTTCCGATTTTCGATACTCCGTTATCGAGCATCGGTGTTCCGGTAACTTCGCCCAGAGGCAAATTATTTTTTGTCGAATTTGTAACACCATCGGCAGGATAGAGGTGAAAAAGATCTTTGTAAGCCATGTTTTCGTGTGCTCCCCACCAACTTTTGGGCAGCGAGTGTTCAATATGCATCCCATTCACAGCCGCATAGCTCGTTTGCTTACGTACAATGTTCGAATACATATCCACAACCGTCGAATCGACCCGACGGTCTGTAAAAAAGAAGCCTTCCCAGGTAAAACCCGGTCCGCTACCATATTCGAGTTCTTTCAAGGGCGTCGAAACATTTTTTAAAGCCGTTTTAAGGTCGTTTTTCGATTTGTTTTTAGCAAAATGATAATAGCCGGCCGGAATAGCAGCAAAAAGTTGTGCAATTGTAATAAGCAACACCCAAACCACAACTAAACGGTTTGTAATATAGTTGGTTTTCATTTTTATTTGTCCGTATTTTTTGAACAAATATACTACTTTTTGCTCCAAAAGCAATATTGGTGGGGTTGTATGATTATTTTATTTTCCTGATGACAAAAAAGCCCTTTTCCATTTGGAAAAGGGCTTCTGTATATTTTACAAGAAGCTTCTTAGGCCAGTTTATTTACAAAAACTGTAAGTTTCGATTTTAAGTTCGAAGCTTTGTTTTTGTGAATGATATTGCGCTTAGCCAATTTATCAAGCATTGAGCTGATTTTTGGTAACATTTCGGCAGCAGCTGCTTTTTCTGTTGTTGCGCGCAATTTGCGAACTGCATTACGTGCAGTTTTTGCAAAATAACGGTTGTGCAACTTACGTTTTTCTGTTTGACGAATTCTTTTTATCGACGATTTGTGATTTGCCATCTCAAATTTACTTTTTTAATATCTTTAATTTATAGTAGCCCATAGGGGAGTCGAACCCCTCTTTCCAGAATGAAAATCTGGCGTCCTAACCGATAGACGAATGGGCCTTCAAGCTTGTTTTACATTGCTCTACACAATGCTTATGTTGCTCTCAATTGCGGGTGCAAATATACGGCTCTTTTTTCAAATAGCAAAGACTTTGACTGAAATATTTCTAAATATTTTTCATCTTTCTGAAAATTAATTACATAGCGCTGCAAGGACTCGTATGTCCGGGCATTAAACGAATGGATTATTGTCTGTTTGTGATTTATTGTGACTTCGACTAACTGCTTTTACGCGAATAATTACTTCGGTTTTCGCTATTATGTTCTATATTTGCAACTATAAAATGTAAATTATGCTTTCGAAAACAAGAGCCGTTGTCCTGCACACCACTAAATATTCCGACACATCGCTGATAGTTACGATGTACACCGAGATTTACGGACGTACATCGTTTATGGTGCGTGGGGTTACAGGTAGGCGGTCGGTTGCAAAAGCTGCATTTTTTCAGCCTCTGAGCGTAGTGGATATGGATGTGTTTTTCCATCCTTCCAAAGAAATTCATTCTATAAAAGATATTCGTATTGACTTTCCTCTGACAGGCATTCCTTTCGATCCGTCGAAAAATGCTGTGGCTCTTTTTGTCTCCGAACTACTTTTCAGGAGTATTAAACATAGCGCAAACGATGAATATTTGTTTTCGTTTATTTGTAAGTCAATCGAAATTCTGGATTGCACAGAGGATGTTCCTGTCAATTTTCATCTTATTTTCATGCTCAAACTAACCCGGTTTCTGGGCTTTGAGCCAAACCTGAATGCAGAATCGGGTAAGTATTTTGATCTGATTAACGGAGAGTTTCTGCCGTTAAGACCGTTACATGCCCATTATATAACTAATACGCAGGCTGAAAATCTGTGTCGACTGGCCGGAGTGGATTATTTTAATATGAACGAACTTGTTTTGTCGCGCTTGCACAGAACGGAGATATTAAAAACACTGATTGAGTATTATCGGTTACACATCTCCGGTTTTCACGGACTGAATTCATTGTCCGTCCTGCAGAGTGTTTTTGACTGATTTTGCAGCCCGCTCGGCCTCTAATTGTGCTCTGGTTTTACTTTGTGTAACAATATAAACGCCTACAAAAACCAGCACAATTGAAACGAGTTGGTCGTATCCGAACACATCGAGCCCCATGACAATGGTGGCCAGCGAGGCAATAATTGGTTGTGTGTAATTATACATGCTGAGTGTGGTTGGCAGTAGCATTTTCTGTCCTGCAGCTAACAGAATGTACGATATGAAAGTGGCGAAAAATACGATGTAAGACACCTTTAACAATACCGACCAATCCAGAATGAGAGGATTTATATTTTCGACCGCAGTATGGGAAAACGGATAACTTTGTATGGCCGCAAACAAAAACATCCAACGCATAATGGTGAATGGAGAGTATCTTGTAATCAGATTTTTAAATAAATTAAGGTAGAGCGAAAATGATATGACGGCCCCAAAAACAATAATATTGCCGACAAAGTTACCCTTACCCACATGAGCTACATTATCGGACAAAATAAGAAACAATGCGCCGGAAGCACCGACTATTACGCCGAAAGCTTTTTTAAATGTAATAGGCTCTTTCAAAATAACGGCTGCAAGCAACATACTCACAATAGGAAGTGTAGACACAACGATTGACGCATCTATAGGCGATGTTTTTGACAAACCGTAAAAAAAAGGTATCTGATTGGCTGTTAATGAAAAAAATGCAGCAAAAAAGAATAATACAATATCTTTCAACGGTACTTTCTCGTATTTGACAAAAACTACGGAAATCCAGAATAAAACTGCTCCTCCGGCCAGCCTGAAATAGGTAAGTGCAATAGGATCAATGATTTCGGGCATTAGAGACCGCGAAATGGGATTGTTTAATCCAAAAAAAATATTAGCTACAAAAATCGCTATATGTGCGTTTAATCTTTTTCGTTCCATACGGGCCGCAAAGATAGGTATTAAAATTTGAAGTCAGAAATCAGACAAATTCGTGCTGATTGTGAATCTGATACCTGAAATTTAGAATTATAGTCTGATTTTGGTTGGTTTACTTGTATATTTAAATAAATGTCTTTAGCTTTGTAAAAAAAATAAAACAATGAAACTCGATCCGAAAACACAACGTTCACTTTTTCCCGAGGAATGTTTGTTGCGTGAAATTGCCCGGCAGCCACGTTTATCAATAGGAATTCCGAAAGAGAACAGTACTGTCGAAACCCGACTGCCATTAACGCCGGAGGGTGTTGCAATTGTTACCGAAGAGGGCCATAGTGTGTACATCGAACGAGGTGCTGGTGAAGCAATGGCTTATTCTGACTTGCAATACAGTGAGGCCGGAGCGTTTTTAGTTGATACACCAGCGGATATTTTTTCGGCTGATATTGTTTTGAAAATCACACCGCCTACTTTGTCCGAAATCGAAATGATGCACGACCGTTCCACGGTTTTTTCAATGCTGCAACTCAATAATTTAACAGCTGACAGCATCACGCTTCTTATGAAAAAGAAAATGAATGCTTTTGCTTACGAATTGATTCGTGACGAACAAAAGATGTTCCCGGTAGTGAGTTCAATTTCCGAGATTGAGGGAAGTACTGCAATAGCGGTGGCTGCCGAACTTATGAGTAACGAACGCGGGGGAAAGGGAATTCTACTGGGTGGAGTTGCCGGAATTTCGCCAACAGAGGTGTTGATTCTGGGCGCCGGAATAACAGGTACTGTTGCTGCCCGTACGGCTCTGGCATTAGGTGCGCAGGTTAAAATTTTTGATCACGACATCAATAAACTGCGAAAAATTCAACATTATCTGGGACAACAGGTGTTTACGTCGGTTATTCACCCTGCTGTGCTGTTTAAAGCACTGGCTACGGCAGATGCCGTGATTGGAAATTTGCGTTATATTTATGGCTCGGAGCGTTTTATGGTTTCGGAAGAGTTGGTTAAAACCATGAAGCCGGGCGCGGTTATAATTGATTTAAGCGTGGATCAGGGTGGTTGTTTCGAAACATCAAAATGCCGTACGTTAAAAAGTCCGTATTTTGAGAAACACGGAGTTATTCATTATTGTCTGCCTAATATTTCGTCGCGGGTTGCCCGCACAGCTTCAATGGCGCTGAGTAATATATTTGCCCCTATGTTGTTGAAAATTGGTCACTCGGGTAGCGTAAAACAGGCTGTTTCGGAGAGTAGCGGTTTTCGCAACGGAGCTTATGTGTATGGCGGCATTTTAGTAAACCGGCTTGTGGGGGAATATTACGGCATATCCTCCAACGATATTGGTTTGTTGCTTGCAGGCTATTAATTCCTGAGTTTACTTACTTCGAGCAGTAACTGTTCAATTTTTGCGGTCACTTCTTTCGATGATCCGTTTGCATTGTTCACCAACACTGCAAATGCCAGCGTTCTTCCGTTCAGTTCAATATAGCCGGTATAACTTTTTACTCTTGCTATTGTGCCGCTTTTGGCGTGAACTTTTCCCTGCAGGCTTGTGTTTTCCAAAAAGTTTTTCAGCGTGCCACTCGAGCCTGAAACCGGCAAACTATTGTAAAATGAATCCTCGTTTTTATCCGCCTTTTTCATGTATTCCAGTATGCTTACAAAGAAATTTGCCGACACTGCATTCGTTGGAGAAAGGCCTGACCCGTCAAACTGAAAAAGTTCAGAAACCGATTTGTTTTTAGCTTTCCAGAGTGCTTCAATGACTGCTTTCGACCCTTCATTTGTTCCCTGACTGTTTTTCGGGACACTAAGTTGTTTGAACACATATTCAGCAAAATGATTGTTGCTGTTCATGTTTATTTCTTTAATAATATCGGACAAAGGTGGAGATAAATGCGTATAGATAATGTATTTGCTGCATACCTCGTTGTCC
Organism: Paludibacter sp.; assembly: GCA_041917395.1. Taxonomy (GTDB): domain Bacteria; phylum Bacteroidota; class Bacteroidia; order Bacteroidales; family Paludibacteraceae; genus Paludibacter. The sequence continues at coordinate 7,836 of JAYRXP010000049.1, read as the reverse complement.
GAAACTGAAGAAGCACCGCTTATTGTTATACCTGCCGTTTCAAGTGATTTTTGAAAGTGATTTAATAAAACAATTGCCGGATGTGGCAAATCGCTTTTTACAACAAAGTCAGGTCGGTTAGCCGGAATCTCTCCGTAAACAGCCCTTTCTAAACTGTAAGGAGCACCGTAAAAATAAGCGTTATCCGATTTTGTTTCGGTGCTTTTTGCGAAATTGGCAAATTTCAGTCCCGGAATTTCGGGTTCTGTACGTGTAATTTCGGGAACCGAGCCTGTTTTTCCAGAGTTGAAATAAACTTTCACCGTATTATCGAGATACGAAATGCTGTGGATGCCCGGCGCATAGTAATTTCCCATATCTTCCCATGTCCAGCGCGGATTTATAACCTGCTTCTCAAGAATATTTTCGCAGGCAACAAGTTGTCCGTTCACTTTTTTTATTCCGGTTGCAGCTACAGCGTCGGTCCATTTCTTCAGAAAATCAATATCGCCCATCTTAACTGATCCCAAAGTTGGATCGCCTCCACCTTTGATGTAAATATTGCCGTTTAGAGTGCCGTTTTTGTCAATTTCGCCATCAATTTCGAGCGTGGTTTTAAACCGAAAATCGCTTCCCAAAAGTTCAAGAGCGCTTGCTGTTGTTACAACTTTCATTGTTGAGGCAGGAATCACTGAGCTGTGAGCATTATATTCATCTACAATTTTTCCGCTCGTTAAGTCCTTTACCATTAAACTAATGGTTGCATTTTGCAATAGCGAATTTTTCCGGAAATTATCTGCCGGCTTTTGTCCGAAAAGCAGAGCTGTGGATAGAAATATAAATATTGATAATCGGTATTTTCTCATGTCTTTACATTAAAAATAGGATGTTGGCAGAAACAAAGTTGTTTTAAAGTTTCATGTAAAAGTCTTTTACCAATTCTATGAAATCTGCACTGTATTGATAACGCTCCTCTTGCTCTATTGTGAGTTCCGAGTAGATGCAGGCTTTATTTGTTTTTGAAAATTCAATCAGTAGCCGTTTCGCTTTGCTTTCCGGTTTAGGGAAAACCAAAACTTTGCGGCTACAAAACAATCCTGTTTTTTGAGCAAATTCAATGCAACTATTTCCTTCGTCAGTTGGCAAAATTAAACATAATTTTCCGTTTTCGGTTAATAGTTTTAGTCCCGCGAGAATTATTTCGTCGTGAAAATCGCTTGTGGCATGGCGGGCGATTGATCTTGATTCGTCTGGTGTTAGCATCGAGTTTTTGAAAAACGGCGGATTCGAAACAATCAAATCAAACCGTTGATCTGTTGTGTTTGTGAATTCCCGGAGGTCAGTTTCAATAATTTTTATGCGGTTTTTCCACTTTGTTCTTTCTGAATTTATTGCAGCCTGAATAACAGCGTTTTTATCAATGTCAATTGCCGTGATTTTAGCTTCGCATCGTTGAGCGAGCATTAAAGCAATCAGCCCAGAGCCGGTGCCAATGTCCAGAATTGTTTTTGCATTTGTAACATCGGCCCAGGCTCCAAGCAGTACGCCGTCAGTTCCCACTTTCATGGCACATTTATCATGAAAAACAGTGAATTGTTTGAAACTGAACGAGGATGCTCCCATGGTTTATCTTCGTCCCGAGGTTGATGGTTGCTGGAACGTTGATGAGTTTCGTGTGCTGCTTTGCGCCGGAACTGATCTTGAAGCGGGAGTTTCGCGGGGAGTCGAAACACGTGGCGAAGATGTTCTGTTTTCCGGTGAACTTCTGAACGACGAACGCGATTCATCGGGCGTGTATACAGGCCGTGGAGCGACCTGACGCGTTGAAGAATTACTTCGTCCCTGGCCATTGTAGCGGTCGTTGCTTCGATCCGACTCATTTTGGTAATCACGATGTTGTGGATCTCCTTCTGTTGCCGATCGCATATTGGGATTATTGTCGAACGACGGACGAACCGCTTGATTTCCCTGACGGTTTTCGGAAGGTTGGAAAGACGACCGGCCATATCGTTTGTTTTGCAATACCGTTTGTTGATAGTCGTTCAATACGCGCGAAAGTTCAACTTCCTTATCTCTAATGCGTTGAATGGCGTCGCTTCGGGTGTTCGAAATTTTGCGGGCGCGTGCATATTTGAGGTTTATTTCGTGTACCTGTCGGGCTTGTTCGGATGAGAGATTTAATTCCTGCTGCATCTTTTCGGTTTGTTTTGCAGCTTCTTGTTCGGGTGTTCGTTCCGGTACAGAGGTGCTTTCCTGTGCAAAACTAATTGACGGACTCAAAAACGATAAAAACAACACTATGATTTTCAATAACTTCATAAAAATATCTCACAAGCAAAGCTTCACATTTAAGTAACAATCACCGTGCCATAAAATGTTAAACATGATCCATGTTGCGGGTGCAAAATTAATATATTTATTGAATTTTCGGAGTTCTGTTCCTTTAATTTCCTTTCTGATTTGAACGGTTTAAAATATAAATGTACAAGCCGGCTATTGTTCATTAAAAGTATTATCTTTGCGTTACTAAAAAATAAAGTGATTATGTCAGAAATAAAAAAACGAATAGAACAATTGCGACAAGCAATGAAAAATGCTGGAGTATCCGCTTGTATAATTCCCGGAACTGACCCTCATGCAAGTGAATACATAGCTGACTGCTGGAAAGAACGCGAATGGATTAGTGGTTTCGATGGTTCGGCCGGCACTGTGGTTATTACGCTCGAAAAGGGTGGGCTTTGGACCGACTCTCGTTACTTTTTGCAGGGTGAAGAGCAACTTAGTGGAAGCGGAATTGACTTAATGAAGCAGGGGCTACCTGATACACCCGAAATGAATGTCTGGATTTGTTCGCAGCTAAAACCGGGTGAAAAAGTGGGGGTAAATGCCCAAATGTTTTCGGTAAACAGTTATCTTGCCATGAAAAACGAATTTCAGGCAAACGGTTTTCAATTGATTTCGGTCGATTTGATGGCTGAAGTATGGACTGAAAGACCGGCATTACCCAGGCAGCCGTTCTATGTTTTCGATACAAAGTATTGCGGTCAGTCGGCTGCCGAAAAACTTAGGAGTTTACGGGCGCAGATGTCAAATGCAAGTGCTGACTTTGTGGTTTTGTCGGCACTCGACGATATCGCGTGGCTGTATAATATTCGTGGTAATGATGTGGCTTACAATCCGGTTGTAATTGCTTATTCGCTGGTGAGCGCTGACAAGGCAATTTTGTTTGTGGATGCCGAAAAACTGACCGATGAAACAAAACAGTATCTTGCAGGCCAGGGGGTAATTACGGATAGTTATCCGGCCATTTACGATGCTCTTCATGCTATTCCGCATGGAAAAACGGTAATGATTGATGGAGCCAAGCTGAATCAATCGCTCAACGAGTCTGTTTCACTTAATGTCCGTCGTATAAATACAATGTCGCCGGTATTTAAACTGAAAAGTGTAAAAAATGCAACGGAAGTTGCCGGTATCCGTTGGGCTATGATTAAAGATGGTGTTGCATTAACCCGGTTTTTTATGTGGCTCGAAAGTAATATCGGTTCGGGAAAACTCACCGAGATGTCCGTTTCTGAAAAACTTTATGAATTCCGTAAAGAACAGGAGAACTTTGTAGGAGAAAGTTTTGGGACAATAGCCGGCTACAAAGCTCACGGAGCTATTGTGCACTATCGCGCTACCGAATCTTCAGATGCAACATTGAAATCTGAAGGTATTTTGCTCCTTGATTCCGGAGGACAATATCTTGATGGAACGACAGATATTACACGTACAGTAGCGCTTGGAGAAGTCACCAAAGAACAAAAAAGTGATTTTACATTGGTATTAAAAGGACATATTGCGCTGGCAAAGGCAATTTTCCCTTTCGGAACGCGTGGTTCGCAATTGGATGTTCTGGCCCGAAAATCGCTGTGGGATATGGGTTTGAATTACGGACATGGAACGGGCCACGGCGTAGGTCATTTTCTGAATGTGCACGAAGGTCCGCAGAGTATACGTATGGACGAGAATCCGACAATACTTCAGCCCGGAATGATAATTTCGAATGAGCCCGGCATGTATCGCACCGGAGAATACGGAATACGAACCGAAAATCTGATTCACGTTGTGCCGGCAGTAACTACAGAGTTCGGAAATTTTCTCGAATTTGAAACACTTACGCTTTTCCCCATTGACCGGAATTTGATAGAAATAATGCTCGTTAGCGAAGAAGAATGCGAGTGGATTGACGATTATCATCGCAGAGTGTTCGAAACATTAGCACCGCATTTAAGTGTGGAAGAGCAGAATTGGCTGGCGCAAAAATGCCGACCGGTTAGTGATTTGTAGTTTTGAAGATAAAATGAGAAGCCTGATATGTGTCAGGCTTCTTTATTTAACGTTAGTTCGACATGGAAAAAACGTTAAAAAGTTAGCGTAGTGATGAGTTTTAAGCATTTTTTTTTGTTTTGTAGAAACAAAAAAATAGTGGTAGGTAATTTTTACTTCGGTTTTCTACCGGTTTTTGTAGTTGTGATTTTGTTTTGCGGGACAATAGTGGGATGACTTTTAAATTAAAAACGCTATCAGTCTAATTATAAGACTAATAGCGTTTTTAATTGTTGTCTCATAAGGACTCGAACCTTAACAGGCAGATCCAGAAACTGCAGTGCTACCATTACACCATGAGACAGGATTTTGTTTTCGGAGGTCAAAAGTATAAAAAATTATTTCTCTGACCAACATTTTTTGAAAAAAACGGTTGAAATTCTTTTGCTGTGAATTTCAACCGTATTGTTTTGATTTTTTTGTTGTCTCACCAAGATTCGAACTTAGACAGGCAGAACCAAAAACTGCAGTGCTACCATTACACCATGAGACAATCATTAGGTGCCTTTTTTCAAAAGCGGTGCAAAGATACGATTGTTTTTCGTTTTTGCAAAATATTTACTGTAATTTTATTCGAAAAATCTGCAATTAAGCGCAGCCCGTGTGTTCTGATGCCTTTCTTACTCCCTCTCCTCTCCTGCAGAGCGGGAGAAGCACTCGGAAGATGGGGTGAGGTGTTTACTCCGCAATTATCAAATAATAATTTTTCTTCCCTTTTTGTGCCAACAGGTATTTGCCGTTCAGTAAATTTTCAGTTCCAATGAGTATGTCCTGATTTTCGAGTTTCTCTTTGTTCAGGCTTACACCTCCCGACTGTACCAGTTTGCGCATTTCGCCTTTCGAAGGAAAAACAGCTGCGTTATCAACCAATAAATCAATGGCTTTTACGCCAGTTTCGATAATTGATTTGTCAACTTTAAACTGTGGAACTCCTTCGAAAACGGCCAATAATGTGTCCTCGTCCAGTTTTTTCAACGCATCCGAGGTGGAGTTTCCGAATAATATATTTGATGCTTCGATAGCGGCATTGTAATCTTCTTCCGAATGTACCATTATGGTGACTTCTTTTGCCAAACGTTTTTGCAAAATACGCAAATGTGGTGCGGCAGCATGTTCTGCTATCAGACTATCGACCTCTGATTTTTCGATAGAAGTGAAAATTTTAATGTATTTTTCGGCATCAGCATCGCTAACATTCATCCAAAACTGGAAAAACTTGTAAGGCGAAGTATATCGACGGTCGAGCCATACGTTACCGCTTTCGGTTTTACCAAATTTGCCACCATCGGCTTTGGTAATGAGCGGACAAACAAGAGCATAGGCGTCGCCATTTGTTTTACGACGAATCAACTCTGTTCCGGTTGTAATATTTCCCCATTGATCGGAACCGCCCATTTGAAGTTTGCAGTTTTTGTTCTGATTAAGCCATAGGAAATCGTATCCCTGAAGTAGTTGGTACGAAAATTCGGTAAACGACATTCCTACGCTTGACTCGCTGCTCAGGCGTTTTTTTACCGAGTCTTTAGCCATCATGTAGTTTACGGTGAGATGTTTTCCGATGTCGCGAATAAAATCGAGGAACGAATAATTTTTCATCCAGTCGTAGTTGTTTACCAACTCAGCCGCGTTAGGAGCATCGCTTTCGAAGTCTAAAAATTTAGACAACTGGGCTTTAATACATTCCTGATTGTGGCGCAGTGCTGCCTCGTCGAGCAGATTGCGCTCGGCCGATTTGCCCGAAGGGTCTCCAATCATGCCTGTGGCACCACCTACCAATGCAATAGGTTTGTGGCCGGCACGTTGAAAATGGCGGAGCATCATTACACTCACAAGGTGCCCGATGTGAAGTGAATCGGCTGTTGGGTCGATGCCCACATACGCTACTGTAAGCTCTTTTGCTAACTGTTCTTCCGTTCCCGGCATCATGGTATGTATCATACCGCGCCACTGCAGTTCTTCAATGAAATTCATGTGTTTTTATTTGTTTTTTTATTTGCCACATGGAACCTTTGATGTTTAAAATAATCCTTACATTGCATGTTAATAATTATTTTAAACATTTCGGTTTCATCTTTGTATTTTGTTTTTCTTATTTTTCGGACTGCAAAGATACAAAATTCTTCGGTTCGTAACACCCGAAAGTAAAGGTAACTGAATAATTTTCACTACCTTTGCACCCTCAAAAAAAAGATTGTTTTAAATGCAGAAAATCAGAAACATTGCAATTATTGCTCACGTTGACCACGGCAAAACTACTTTGGTAGATAAAATGCTGATGGCAGGGCACTTATTCCGCGACAATGAAAACGCCGGCGAGTTAATTATGGATAATAACGACCTCGAACGCGAGCGCGGCATTACCATTCTTGCCAAAAACGTATCCATCGATTATAATGGCTACAAGATAAATATTATTGACACTCCGGGTCACGCCGACTTTGGAGGCGAAGTAGAACGTGTGTTGAACATGGCCGACGGCGTGTTGCTATTGGTAGATGCGTTCGAAGGCCCAATGCCTCAAACGCGTTTTGTGCTTCAAAAAGCATTACAGATTGGATTGAAGCCAATTGTTGTTGTAAATAAAGTAGATAAACCCAATTGTCGTCCGGACGAAGTACACGAAATGGTATTCGACCTCATGTACAACCTCGATGCCACTGAAGAACAGCTTGATTTCCATACTATTTACGGTTCAGCCAAAAATAACTGGATGAGCGAGGATTGGAAAAACGAGACTACCAATATTCTTCCTTTGTTGGATGCTATTATCGAACATATTCCGGAGCCTGTAATGCTCGAAGGAACACCACAAATGCTTATTACTTCGCTCGATTATTCGTCGTATGTGGGTCGTATTGCTGTAGGACGCGTACACCGTGGCATTTTGCGCGAGGGTATGGATGTAAATTTGGTGAAACGTGACGGTAAAGCTATAAAATGTCGTATTAAAGAACTTCATACTTTTACCGGACTTGGACGCACTAAAACAACCGAAGTGAAATCGGGCGATATTTGTGCACTGGTTGGTATCGAAGGCTTTGAGATTGGCGATTCAATTTGTGATGTATTGAATCCTGAACCCTTGAAACCTATTGCTATCGATGAACCTACCATGAGTATGGTGTTCACGATTAATAATTCACCATTTTTTGGCAAGGAAGGAAAATTCGTTACTTCGCGTCACATACATGACCGTTTGGTAAAAGAGTTGGATAAAAACTTAGCACTTCGTGTTGAGAAAAATCTCGACTCGGATATTTGGAATGTGTACGGACGCGGTGTATTGCATTTGTCGGTTTTGATTGAAACCATGCGTCGCGAAGGTTACGAGTTGCAGGTAGGTCAGCCACAGGTTATTTACAAAGAAATTGACGGTAAACGCTGTGAGCCTATCGAACAGCTGACTATTAATTTACCCGAAGAATGTTCCGGCAAAATTATTGAAATGGTTGCCATGCGTAAAGGCGAAATGCTCAGCATGGAAGT
>JAYRXP010000048.1:0-1947 GCA_041917395.1 Paludibacter sp. | reverse complement strand
CAGTTTATACGTTTCGTGCATTCTATAAAGGGATTGGCACATAAAATATTTTATTCATTTTCGTATGTGTAATTGATTGATTACATTTGTCGTAAAAATAGGAACGCAACAAAATCAGGGCATCATGGCAATCGAAACAGAACGTAAATTTCTCGTAAATTCAGATGATTTTAAAATGCTGACCTCAAAAGTAACCTGTATCAAACAGGGATATTTGTCGTCGCATCCTTCGCGGTCGGTACGCATCCGAATAAAGGGAGAAAAGGCTTTTATCACAGTAAAAGGAGAGAGTAAAACTGCTGGTACCGAACGATTTGAGTGGGAAAAAGAAATTGACCCTGCTGAGGCCGAGGAACTTCTGAAAATTTGTGAACCCGGTGTTATTATAAAAAACAGGTACGAAGTAAACAACGCTCCGTTTGTTTTTGAAGTTGATGAATTTTTGGAAGAAAATAATGGACTGATTGTTGCAGAAATAGAACTTGAAAACGAAAATGATGATTTCCATAAACCTTATTGGATAGGCAAAGAGGTAACAGGCGACATTAAATATTACAATTCGATGTTAATAAAAAATCCATTTACAAAATGGTAAACTTTACTGTATGATATCAATTCAGACCAAAATACACGATAAATTTTCGCTGGAGTTCAAGATTGGCTACAAAGCACGTCGAAAAAAGAAAGTAAATGACTTCACGCTAAACACATGGATTTTTGTCCCTAATAATCTGGACATTAATCCATCTACATATTCGCGTGAGGATTTTTACAAAGATATCCGCACCAATATCCGTCTGATCACACCCGTGTTTTTGGTACGCGATATAGCGTCGGGTAAAGCTATTCCGCTCAAAAATCTGGAGGCTACCATGCAACAACTTGCATCAACCCCCAACAGAGGTAACATTGCCGAATATGAATACCAAATAAAAATGTTTTCGGCCATCTACAAAAGTGCCATTCGCGATCAGTTAGCCTATATTTACAGCACCGACCAATCTGAGGATAAAGAAATGCTGGTAACTGAATTTCTGAATGACACGGCAGAAATTCTTGAAAAATACCGTAGTCTGGCTCCGATAATTAAAACACCAACTGTAAGCAAGGTTGTGTATAACTATTACACTTTTGGCGATGAATTTATGACAAATCTGACCGAGAAAGAATTGTTCGGGCTACTCAATAAACTGAACACCGCCAATGAACCTGCCCTATACAAAAAACTGGAGCCGCTTATCCTGAAAGCATTGGAAAAAGAGCGCGAACACAAAATCGGATGCAATTACATGCATGTAGAAGCAAATAGTCCGAACCGGAATAAAGATTTGATATTCAGGCTGAGTGCATTAAAGAAATATGTTGAAAGCGACTTATTCATAAATGCAAAAAAGAAACGAGATGGTGTGCTTGCCGAACAGGTTTATCTGAGTCTGGCAGCCGGATTGTCTATGATTTTTGCTACTGCTGTCGCCTTCTCTTTCCAACAAACCTATGGCAATTTTACAATGCCATTTTTCGTGGCTTTGGTGGTGAGCTATATGCTCAAAGACAGGATTAAGGAACTTTCGCGTTACTATTTTGCAAAAAAATAAGTCCAAGATATTACGATAATAAAACTGACATAAGTATCAAAGACCAGGAAATAGGCTTCAGCAAAGAGTCGTTCGACTTTTTTGTAGAAGCAAACGCACCCAAAGACGTGATCAGGGTTCGAAACCGCATTCCGTTAATCGAAGCCGAAAACAGATATTCTGAAGAAAAGATAATTCTTTACCGCAAAACCATGCATCTGAATCGCAAAATTCTGGACGCGAATACCAACTACGACATCGATGGAGTGGTTGAAATTGTCCGCCTGAACATGCTTTCGTTCCTGCGAAAAACAGACAATCCCGAGGTTCCTTTGTTTGTTCTTACCAAAAATCAGACAGTCGAGAAAATTAT
>JAYRXP010000047.1:0-1803 GCA_041917395.1 Paludibacter sp. | reverse complement strand
TCGTTGGGGCAAGCTGCTGATGTGGCAGGGTACACAAAACGTACTTTTGCTGAATTTTTGGCAACATATAAAGTTTCGATATTTAATTATCCGCCTAACGATCTTTCAAAAGATGTTGCAAATGCGTAGAATAATTATTTCAGATACGAGTTGCTTTATAATTCTCTCCAATATTGGTGAGTTAGACTTGTTGCAAAAAGTATATGGGAAAATTGTTACAACAACTGAAATTGCATCTGAATTTGGAGAAGAATTACCCGATTGGGTTGAAGTGGCAGTTGTTAAAGACAAACTTCGTCAGCAGCTTTTAAGCATGCAAATAGATAATGGCGAGTCAAGTGCTATTGCTTTGGCTCTTGAGACTTCAGAAAACACTTTGATTATTGATGATTATAAAGCACGGAAAGTTGCTGAACAATTAGGTCTGAATTTTACTGGTACGATTGGTGTAATAATTAAAGCTAAACACTTAGGGATAATTGATTCAATAAAGCCATATATAAGTAAAATAAAGGAAACAAACTTTCGAATCTCATCTGAACTTGAAATTAAGGCTTTAATTGAAGCCAATGAACATTAATCGGAAGCAAATCTCCTGCCTTTACACTGCACTGTAACTTAAACTGCGATAATTCGGGGAGCGCCTTGTAATCGCACTCCGAATTAAGCTTAAATCTCTCCGTATCAACTTTAACCCGCTTCACGACATCGGAATTGACATTACATGCAATTTCGGGTTGAATTATTTGTATCCGACATTGTATTTTTCTGTATCTTTGCAGCAAAAGTGTCGACAATCAAAATTATGTTTCGAAAAAACACAAATATATTCATTGCTGCTCTGGCAGGGATACTCACTATTCTTTCGTTTTTCTTCTTTTTTCGGATTGATTTAACATCGGAAAACCGCTACAGCATATCGCCACAAACAAAAGATTTGATGCGCAGTACGGATGCGCCACTCGTAATGACGGTTTATCTGGATGGCGATTTGAATCCGGGTTTTCAACGTTTAAAAAAATCGACTGCTGAGCTTATTGATGAACTGGATGTTTTTGCTGCGAATGGTATTGAGGTGGAATTTGAAAATCCATCGGAAGCCGAATCGGGCGACGAACGTGAAAAAAAATACACCGAACTGGCTGCTCAGGGCATGACGCCAACTGCCATTTACGAACGCGATAAAGAAGGTAAAGCAATACAGAAAATTGTTTTTCCGTGGATTAAAATAAGCTACAAGGGGAAAAGCGTGAATATTAACCTGCTGAAAAACATTCGCGGAAACTCGGGCGAACAAAATCTGAATATCTCCATCGAAAATCTGGAGTTCGAACTTACCGATGGCATTCGTCGTGTAATGAAAACCGGGGTTTCGAAAATTGCTTTTATCGAAGGGCATGGCGAACTCAGCGAAGCAGAAACCTACGACATAAGCAAAGCACTGAGCCGTTACTTTCAGATTGACAGAGGTGTTTTGGCAAACGATGCGGCCATTCTGAGTCCTTACAAAGCTATCATTATTGCACGACCAACAACGCCATTCAGCGAAAAGGATAAATTTATTATCGACCAATATATTATGCAGGGCGGAAATGTGTTGTGGCTGATTGATGGAGTACGCATTGCCCGCGAAAACCTTTCAAAAAACGGACTTTCGCCAGCTATGGAACTGGATCTCAACCTTTCGGATCAGCTTTTTAAATATGGTGTGCGGATAAATGCCAATCTCCTGCAGGATGTGCAGTGTGCTCAGATCCCTATTAACATAGCTCCAAAAGGTGCAAATCCGCAATTTGAACCATC
>JAYRXP010000046.1:0-2122 GCA_041917395.1 Paludibacter sp. | reverse complement strand
GCCCGCCTCAGGCAAATACATGATGCACGCTGGAGCCGATCGCTCAAATGCTGGCATGTACCCTACACCAAAGAAGTATTTGAACAGTTGAAAGCGTTGTTTCCTGAGGTGGAATATGAAACCTCACGACCGGACTTCACCCCCAACCCTTCGGATATTTGTCCCGCGTGCGGGAGTGGAGAGAGGAACTTTGAGCGTGTTGCAATCAATTCCGATACAAATATCCAACCTGAAATCATAAACAGGTTAGAAAAATCTGAAAAAAAAGAAACAACAAGTGATGCTATAAAGTCAAATTTAATTCTAAAGCGTAAAAACACTACAGTACAGGCGCAAAAGCTTACAAGTTCAAAAAAGGAATCGGACAATCCATCCGATGTATCTGTTATCATTACCTCCAAACGAATTTTTGTGCGTTTACCAAAAAACGATACCGACACACAATTTTTAAGTTCGTTCAGGTACGTGCATTGGGACAAGGCAAACCGACAGTGGATAATACCAAACTATGGCAAAAGCCTGGAGTTGATTATGGATTATTTTAGTAACAGAACCGTGAATATCATTGAGCAAAAAGAAGAAATACTAATTCAACCCAACCTGAAGATAGCAGTAGCCGACACGCTGAAAGCACTAAATATCCAAAATCGGATTTTATGGATATACTTTACATACAACAGGGTATTGATAGATGAAATTAAGAAAATGGCGATGAGCCGATGGAATATTTCGGAAAACTGCTGGACAGTGCCATACACCGAACAAAATATCGGGACATTACAGAAATCAGCTCTGTCGAACGGATTGAAATGGGAATATGAAATCGTTTCGAAGACCGAAGGATTGCCCCGCCAGCCCAAACACGCCAACTATCTGCGAAGCCCAAAGGAATACGTGGAAAAGCTTAAAGAACTCAGATATAGTGTAAATACCCAAAATGTGTACTGCGATTTATTCGAGGAGTTTATCAACTTTTATCCCGAGAAAAAGCCTGAAGATATTACCGAAGAAGAAATAATTACTTTTCTGCGCTACTTAGTAAACGACCGAAAAATATCAACCTCGTATCAAAATCAAAGCATTAATGCTATTAAGTTTTATTATGAGCGGGTATTGGGCGGCAAACGCAAAATATACCTGATTGAACGACCCCGAAAAGAGAATTTTTTACCAGAAGTTTTAAGTGAAGATGAGATAACAGCCATACTTAAAACAATTACAAATATAAAGCATAAAGCGCTCATAATGACAATTTATTCAGGCGGATTACGCATTAGCGAACTCATAAATCTGAAAGTAAAAGATATAGATAGCGACCGTATGCAAATACGGGTACAACAAAGTAAAGGAAAAAAAGATAGATATACATTGTTAAGTCAAAAAACATTATTAATTTTACGCCAATATTTTAAGGAATATAAACCTAAAGATTGGCTGTTTGAGGGTGAAGATGGTGGGCAGTACGCTGACAGTAGTATATACAGCATATTTAAAAAATCTTTATCAGCTGCAAATATTAAAAAGAAAGTGTCAATTCATAGTTTAAGACATAGCTTTGCAACGCATCTCCTTGAAAACGGAACTGACTTAAGATACATACAAAGTTTATTAGGACATTCAAGCAGTAAAACAACAGAGATTTATACACATATTACAAATAAAGGTTTTGATCAAATAAAAAATCCATTAGACAAACTCGACATTTAAGATTATTAGCAAATTGGATATGTGCGACAATATAAATTTACGACAAAAATTTATAAAATTAAATATCAACACATTAGCAAAAACACAAGCTAACATAAATGCGAAATAAGTGCGACAGCGTCGCACATACACAGATGTTACAAGCAAGCCGAAAAAAAAGACAACGACACAATGACAATGAAATTTTTGCTGCATAAAGACAAAGAAGAAAAAGGAAACCCCAGCCCACAAAAGCAAGAGTGTGGCTGCCCTTCCCTGCAACCTTCACTTCGCAGCCACACACATGCTTTTTTCCCTGCCCACTCGAAGCAGGACAATAATAACGGTGAAGGCAACCACCCAAAGAGGAGCCAAAACAAATAAATCTTTAATCGTATGTACAACGAACAGTTAGAAAAATTAATTGAAATGGCTC
>JAYRXP010000045.1:0-1632 GCA_041917395.1 Paludibacter sp. | reverse complement strand
TCTCATACAAAGAATTCAAAACAAGAGGCTTAACATCAAGCAAACCTTTATTAAAAGTTCCGATAGTCATCAGCACTCCCATAAATAAAAAGCCAATCGGAGTTAAGTCGACATTTCCATCGGGACGAAATCCAAACACATACATCAAACTTATTAAAGAAGGAATAACGGCAGCAAGAAGAATGATTAAAACTCTGATTTTTTGCTCTTTGGAAACCCTGATATATGTCTTCACCACCATTACAACTCCTGTAAGAATTAAAGTATACGAGTAAATAATGTGTAACCAGTAAAAAATTCCGGGATTGAAATTATGAAAAAAATGATCTCCATAGCGTACTAATTCACTCCGCTCGTAAAACAAATGATGGTATTTGTTTGTGGCAACACTAATCAACGTAATAGCCGGCACAACAAAAAGCAGCGCCTTATTTGTGAATTTCAGCCAGTTATCCCTGCTACAATATACAGAAGCAAATATGAACCAAAAAACAGCTATAGTCGAAATTCCGATATATTCAAGGATAAGATAAATGTATACCTGTTCATAGCTATCAGCGGTTAATTCTAGCCCGTAGAACAAAGACCATAAGGCAATAGAGAGCAACGACAATGAAAGGGTTTTATTGGCGGAGTTTTTTCGGTTTGTAAGTGCCAAAACCGATAAAAAAACGGATATTATGGCAGAACCAATAAAAATATAACTTAAATAGAGATAGTTCATAATGTTTCCTTTTTTCTTTAATAGAAGTTACTCTAAAATTTCATAATCAGCAGGTTATATATTTAAGCTCTTTGAGTTGTTCTATAACCTTCGATAAAATACCTGTTACATAATTAACGGTGTTACTCAAACTCTCAGGACAACCTCCCACTGTGCTGAAGTTCTCAAGAGTTCGTATTTCGCTGTATAAAACATCTATTTCCAGATTATCCAAACTTGGTTTTATCTTATGAGCCAGTTTTTTTATAGCTTCAATATCGTTTGCGGCAAGGGCTTCATTCATTTTCTGAATTGTATCCGAAACAATATTTTTGAACATCGACAACATCGTAGCTATAAATTTCTCATCACCATTGGCTATCACGTTTATTTGTTTTAAGTCAAAGAGTTTCTGATTGTCTGAACCAGTATACTTTGCCACATCTGATTTAGTTTCCTGATTAGTTGCAACAGTCTTTCTTTTGCGACAAAAAGTTTCTATTTTCGAGTAAAGTTCCTCTTCTTTATAGGGTTTAATCAAAAAGTCATTCATTCCGATGCTCAGATACAATTGAATGTCGTGTTTGAATGCGTTGGCTGTGAGAGCAACTATTGGAGTGCTGATTTTCAAGCTATTTCGAATAATCTTTGTTGCCTCAACACCGTCCATAACCGGCATTTGTACATCCATGAGTATGATGTCAAATTGTTCGGTTTCCAGCATATCAATTGCCTTACGGCCATTTTCGGCTTCCGATATTATGCATTTTGCCTGTTTCAGACTTTGCCGGGCTATAAAACGATTCATTTCATTGTCTTCTACAATCAAAACCCGTATGTCCGATATATCAAAATTTCGTATCGATTTGTCAATTCGTATCAGTTGCTCTTCCAGCCCTAACGGAAAATCAATCTCAAAAGCAATTTCG
>JAYRXP010000044.1:0-6576 GCA_041917395.1 Paludibacter sp. | reverse complement strand
AATGTTTTTATCGATAAAATTCACAACTATATTGCCAATTATAAGATTGACGACAATACCTATCTCGAAAATGTAAATCTGATATTGGTTGACGGAAAATCCACCTTTGGTAATGCAGTGAAAGTGCCTGTAATGAATGAAGGCGGAGGACGCGAAATTCCGATTTACGACGAACTGTCGGCGCCATTGGCCTATATTCTGACGCTGTACCGCCATCGTCCGCAATTGATACAACATTTGCAGGACAAAATAGATGCTTACGCTGCTTCTGTACAATCTTCGGTTGGATATATTGGTAAAAATGTGCGGATTGTGAATTGTGGCAGCATAAAAAATGTACGAATTGGCAACAGCGCTATTATAGAAGGCGCTTCGCTCCTCGAAAACGGTTCGATAAACAGCAACGAACAGGCTCCGGTCATTGTGGGCTCCGGCGTAAAATGCAACGATTTTATACTTTGTTCGGGTGTTTCGGTTACCGACTCTACGCTTATTTCGCGTTGTTTTGTGGGTCAGGGTTGCATTATGGGCAAACATTATTCGGCTCTCGATTCGCTGTTTTTCTCCAACTGTCAGGGTTTGCACGGTGAGGCCACAGCTATTTTTGCAGGACCTTACACCGTTTCGCATCACAAATCAACTTTGCTTATTGCGGGTATGTTCTCGTTCCTCAACGCAGGTAGCGGTTCGAACCAGAGTAACCACATGTATAAACTCGGTCCAATCCATCAGGGCATCTGCGAGCGTGGTTCGAAAACCACCAGCGACTCGTATCTGTTGTGGCCGGCGCGCATTGGCGCTTTTACACTGGTTATGGGTCGTCATTACAAACATTCCGACACGTCAGATTTGCCGTTTTCGTACCTCATAGAAAATGCAACCGAAAGTTTTCTGGTACCCGGCGTAAACCTGCGAAGCGTGGGTACAATCCGCGATGCACAGAAATGGCCAAAGCGCGACAATCGGAAAGACAGTCATAAAATTGACCCGATAAACTTCAATCTGTTAAGTCCTTACACCATTGGCAAGATGATGAAAGGCGTGGAAGTACTCAATAATCTGAAACAAATTGCCGGCGAAACTACCGACGTTTACACTTATCAGAATTGCAGTATTAAAAACTCGTCGCTGCGTCACGGACTCGAGCTGTACGGCATTGCTATCAATAAATTTCTGGGGAACTCGCTGATAACAAGACTAAAAGAATGCCAATTTTCCAACATACAGGAACTGAGAGAACGGTTGAAACCTGATTTTGAAAAAGGCAGCGGTGAATGGATTGACATTTCGGGACTTATTGCTCCCAAAAAAGTGGTTGATGACCTTTTGAACACCATCGAACAGCAAAACATAAGCCTGAATCAGATTCAGTCCGAAATCGAAAAAATGCACAACGAGTATTACGATTACGAATGGACATGGGCGAAAGAGCAACTCGAAAAGCGCTGGGGGAAATCAATTTCCGAAGTTACCTTCGCTGATGTGATAGACATGGTTGAACTGTGGAAGGAGTCGGTTGTTAAACTGGACAAACTGATTTACAGCGACGCAAAAAAAGAATTCAACCTGAACTCGAAAACCGGATTTGGTGTTGATGGCGATGAGCAGCAGAAACATCAGGATTTTGAATCGGTACGCGGAAGTTTTGAGAATAATCCTTTTGTACTCGAGGTGCAGAATCACATAAAAATCAAAACTGAACTCGGCGACGAGCTGATCAACAGATTGAGGAAAGTTTAGTGTTTCAGGTTTTTCTTATTCGTGTGTTTTGTGTAATTCGTGTTTTTTTTATTCGCAGTTTAAATTTCATTGTTATTGTATTAACATATCATCCCATCAACATATTATCACATTATTCATGTTTAAAAATTCAAAATATATTTTTTTTATTGTCGTTTTGTCGTTTGTTTATTCCTGCACTACACATAAGCTGGTAGTTTCGGAGCCGCAAAAGCCTAAACTAACCGAAGAGGAACAAACCCGGTTTATGACATATTTCTACGAAGGAATCCGTCAGAAAGAGGAACGGCTGTACGATCAGGCTCTGGAAACTTTTCGGATTTGCGAACAAATCGATTCTACCAACGGAGGCTTACAGTCGGAACTCGGACAGCTGTATTCGGCAATAAATCTGAAAAATGAAGCGCTGAAAGCAACCAGAAAAGCATACGAAAGCAATCCTTCGAACTGGTGGTACAATCTGAATCTGATTTCGCTCTACGCTGCAACCCGGCAAACCGGCTCAGCCATTGAAGTGGCACAGAATCTGGAAAAATATTATCCCGAAAACGAAGAAGTATATCAGATTGAAAGTTCACTTTACAAAGAAAACAAACAGTTTGAGAAAGCAGTGGAAGCGCTGGATAAACTCGAGCACATATCGGGAATTGATGGAGCCGTTTCGATGGATAAATTCAACCTTTATCTACAACTCAAACAAAACAAAAAAGCCATTGCCGAAATTGATAAATTATCAGCCAAATTTCCGTCAGACATGCGTTACAAAGTACTGAGAGGCGATATTTACATGTATCAGAAATTACCCGAAAAGGCATTTGAAATATACAAACAGGTAGAATCCAGCGAACCCGAAAATCCGTATGTATACGTTTCACTATCAGAGTATTTCAAAGAAAAAGGCGATGCCGAAAACTCGATGAAAAACATAGTAAAAGCCCTCAAACTCGATGATCTGGAAGTAGAACAAAAAATAACTATTCTGGGCGATTACGTAAAAGACATGGTGCGCGATACCGCCAAACTGGACGAAACCGAATCGCTTTTCAAACTGCTGATCGACCGCTATCCACTCGAAGAAAAAGTGTACGATTATTACGCTGTTTTTCTCCAGTTTCGGAAACGAAATGCCGAAGCATTGGCCAACTACGAGACCATGCTCACAATAAATCCGAAAAACGAGCAAACCTGGTTGCAAATAATACAGTTACGCCTGCAGGAACAAAACTTTTCGGAGTTGCAGAAAGCCTCCGATCGTGCAATTGCCGTGTTGCCCGACATACATCAATATTATTTTTACAAAGGAATAGCCGAAACGCAACTTAAAAATTATCGCGTGGCTCTCGAAGCCAACAACAAAGCGCTTAGCCTGGTAAAGGAAGAGGAAAAACCTGTAAAAAGTGATTATTATGCACAAATCGGCGATATTTATTACAAAATGGATAGCACCGAACTTGCATTTTCGGCCTACGACAAGGCTCTTGAAGCAAATCCGGCCAATGTTTACGTAATGAATAATTATGCATACTATTTGTCCGAAAAAAATCAGAACCTGAAAAAAGCCGAAAGTCTGAGTGCCAAAACCATCGAAAAAGAACCGAAAAACAGCACCTACCTCGACACGTATGCATGGATTTTTTACCAACAGGGCAATTATTCGCTGGCGAAGTTTTATATCGAGCGCGCCATCGACAATTTAGACAAAAAACAGGATCCAGGTGTGATCCTGGAGCATTATGGCGATATTCTGCTTAAAACAGGAAATGAGAAAAAAGCACTCGAGCAGTGGAAAAAAGCGTATGAAACGGAGAATAAATCGGATGCACTGAAGCTGAAAATTGAAAACTTAACGTCGTCGCTCGAAAAGAAAGAAAAATAATTTCAAACAAACACAGAACCCAATAATGTCGAATAATTTTAAAATTGCATTTGCAATCATTGCTCTGTCGCTAACTTTCACGGCCTGTAAAAGCAAAAAAGCATTGGTGAAAACCGACACTGTCGATCGCAAACTGATGGAGCAGGTGGATAAAATCAAAAAGGCCGAACCAGCTTTTTCGACAGCCAACGTTAGCAAAATGTCGGTGGCAGTGGAAATCGGCGGACGAAAATTCAACACTTCAGCAAGTTGCAAAATACGCACCGATTCGGCTATATATGTTTCTATTCAGCCATTCCTGGGTTTCGAACTATTCAAAGTTGAAATCACGAAAGACAGCATGCTGGTGTTCGATAAAGTGAATAAGAAATTGTATCCCGTACCTTTCGCATTTATCAAAACCAGATTCGGACTGTCGGTCGGCTATTCCGATTTACAGGCAATGCTCTCGAACCGGTTTTTTACGGTTGGGAATACCGAACCTGACTTGCGCAACTGCAAACAATCAGCAGATGCCGGCACTACGAATGTAATTGTTTATCAAAATACTGAAATGCTGCAACAAACACATATAAATGCAACCGACCGCATTGAAAAACAAGAGCTTAAGGCGTTAAACTCTGACTATCGCATGGAAGTTACTTACGGGCAGTTTGCTCAACTGGAAACTATTTTATTTCCACAAATCATAAATTTAACAGCCAAAAACAGCAAACGCACCGTAAGTTTTGATTTCAAAATATCAAAAGCAGTATTTGATACGGGGCTGAGTTTTACGAAAATTGACCCTTCGAAATATACAATTGCCGACATAAATCAGTTGTTGAATAAATAAAAACCGGAACAAAAACAGATTTATCACGTAAAAAATGTATTTACACTACACTTTTTACAGGTAAAAAGTGGGATTGCAATACACTTTTTTAGATTATTTTATAAAGGAGCATTGAGATAAATACTACCTTTGCAACAAACATATTTTTTGGTAAAATTAAAGAATGATTATAATGAAATTTGACTTAAAAAAAATAATATTTTTCCTCCTTCTGAACCTTGTACTTCCGGTTGATGCTCAATCCGTCAAAGAGCTCGAAGCGCAACGGAAGCAGGCGCTTAAAACGCTCGAAACAACGAATAAGATGTTGAACGAGACGAAGAGGTCGCAAAAAAGCTCACTCACCAAGCTTACTATTATCAACAAAAATATTAACGAACGAAAATCGTTGATAAAAAATATTACAACCGAAATTGTGAAGTTAGACAGTGAGGTTGACAGGTTGAATCAGGAAAAACGGGTTTTGGAAAATCGCCTCTCCATTCTGAAAAAAGACTATGCCCGACTGGTGCAACAGGCGCACGAGAACCGAAGCGTTTACGCAAAAATAATGTTTGTATTGTCGGCCGAAACTTTTGATCAGTCTTATCGGCGGTTACGTTATTTGCAGGAATTTCAGGAATACAGAAAAGAGCAGGTTCGGAAAATTGAAGGTGTAAAGACACAGATTGTGGCCAAAAGCGATAGTTTACAGCAAAACAAACAAACCAAAGTGGTGGTGGTAAAACAAAAAGAAGCTGAAGCTGTAAAACTATCGAAAGACGAACAAAAAGTGAAAGTCCAGCTGAATGATTTGAAGAAAAAAGAAGGAAAACTGCGTGCCGACCTGAAAGTTCAGCAAAAGAAAGCGGCTGATCTGAACCGTAAAATTGAAAGTATAATTGCTGCTGAGATTAAAAAGGCGGAAGCTAAACGTGCTGCCGAAAGGCAAAAGCAGCTGCTTACTCAAAAAGCTATTGAGGCGCAAAAAGCTGCCGAAGCTAAACGTGCAGAAGAACAACGCAAACGTATTGCCGCTGAAAAAGCTGCTGAAGCCCGACGAATAGCCGAAGAGAAAAGCAAAACTGAAAAGTCGAAAGAGGCCAAAGCAGAGGTGAAAGCACTTGCAAAAGCCGAAGAAATTGCAAAAGCCGAAGCTAAAGAAGCTGCGAGTGAGGCTAAAAAAGCCGAAGAATTTGCCGCTAAAGAAGCTAAAACTCCGGCAAAAAATGCGGCTGTTTCTACACTTACAAAAGAGGAAACTCTTATTTCGGGGAACTTTGCAGCCAATCAGGGACGCTTGCCATGGCCTACTTCCAACGGTTATATCAGCGGACATTTCGGTGTACAGGCACATCCCGTTCTTAAACATGTAACCACAAATAACAAAGGTGTTTATATTCAGACTCCGGCCGGAAGCAATGTTCGTGCAGTTTTTGAAGGAAAAGTATCGCAAATATTTTATATACAGGGAAATAATGGGGTTATTATTCAGCACGGAAACTACCGCACCGTGTACGCAAATCTCTCGGCGATTTATGTTCGCGAAGGCGAAAATGTAAATGCAAAACAAAACATCGGGAAAGTTTATACCGACCCTGACAACGACAATAAAACAGAACTTTATTTTCAGATTTATAACGGACGTAACGTGATGAATCCCGAAAGTTGGATAGCAAGATAAAACTCATTGCACTTTTTGTATGTTTCGTTGCATTTTTTGGGCATTTCATTGCATTTCTGTTTTTGTTAACGAATTGGGGGCTGAAAGATTAATTTATTTAACTTAAAAACGCCTATCTTTGAACAACCACATTAAATGCAGAGTTGTTCGGAGTGAAAAGGTTATTTCTGTTTCTGGCTATTGTTTTAGTCTTGTGTTGTCGCGATACAAAATCTAACTTTCAGGATCATTTAGAACATCCGCTCGATTTGTTTTTTACAGAAAACAGAAACGAGGATGTTCTAAACGAAACTTCCGCTTTTATAGCTGATCCCTCTTTCGAAGTGCGTACATTAGCCTCGCTCCTGCGTGCCGGAGCCTACTGTGAACTTAGCCATACCGACAGTGCCCGACATATTTTCCAGCAAACCGACACAACACAGCTTTTTAAAAATAAAACCCTAACAAACTGGTATCGGTTTT
>JAYRXP010000043.1:0-2041 GCA_041917395.1 Paludibacter sp. | reverse complement strand
TTTTATACTTCAGAAAGGCGAAACCAGAACGTTCGAAGGAGTAAATTTTGCTTTCGAAGATACCACATCGCAGGCAGATATTATTTTTTACCGCAAAAACGACGAACTGTTTTTCTCCTCGAAAGTACCGCTTAGCAAAACCAGCATGATGGAACAAAAGCAGGAAATGATACGGCCCCAAACCGAACACGCTGCCGAACAAAAGACGATTTTCAGAACAGAGAATCTGCTGTTTGTGTTGAAAAATTATTTACCAAATGCACGTAAAAACATAACGCAGATTTCGCCCGAAATGAATAAGGCGGGAATAAACCTGGAAGGCAAAAATGCGTTGGTTTTTAAGGTAACAGATGGCGAAAGTGTGGAACGCATGCAGTTGCTTGCCGGAGATGATGAAAGCACAACAACAGCCGCTTACGACCTTAATGGTGTAAATCTGACCATAGAATACGGCAGGTTAACGCATAAACTGCCTTTTGGCATCGAACTGCGCGACTTTGTACTGGAACGATATCCGGGTTCGAACAGTCCGTCATCATTTGCCAGCGAAATAAATGTGATTGACCCCGAAAATAAAGAACCTCTACCCTATCGGATTTTTATGAATAACATATTAAAGTACAGCGGCTACCGGTTTTTTCAGGCCTCTTATGATCCTGACGAAAAGGGAACTGTGCTTTCGGTGAGCAACGATTTCTGGGGCACCACCATCACCTACATTGGCTATACGTTGTTAATTTTCGGAATGTTACTTACCATGATCAACAAAAACAGCCGCTTCCGCACCTTGCTCAGATTAAGTTCCGAACTTCAGCAGAAACGCAGTAAAGGAAAAATGGTGGCATTGCTTGCCGCTGCTCTTTTTGCAGGTTCGCTGCAGGCCGCAGTTGTTACCAAAAAGTCACATATTGAGTCGCTCAACAGTTTGTTGATTCAGGATGCCGTACAGGGCCGTATTGAGCCTTTTAACACCTACTGCTCCGATGTATTCCGGAAAATAAACAAATCGACCTCATACAACGACATGTCGGCCACCGAAGTGGTTCTGGGTATGATTGCCAATCCTGAAAGCTGGCAGAATGAACCTGTTATCAAAGTGGCAAACGACGAACTGGCTAAAGAAGTGGGCGCAACAAATAATTACGTTTCCTTCAATCAGTTGTTCGATTTCGACAATGGTGGCGTGTACCGGCTAACCGAAAAAGTGGAGGCTGTGTATAAAAAAGAACAAACCACACGAAACAAATACGACAAGGAACTGATTAACTTAGACGAACGCGTAAACATTTGTTATCAGCTATTTACAGGCGAAATGCTGCATCTTTTTCCTGATCCGAAAGATGCGAATGCCAAATGGCTGAAAGCTGAAACAGCAAAGACATCGCCACATAGCGGAAGTGTATGTACACGCGACATGGTAAACGAAAATGCTCCTGCCGGAATGATGGGCGCAGCCACACCTCCACCCGGAATGGGCGGCATGAATCAGGAGCAAATTGATGCCATACTTGGTAAAAATACGGAGCCCAAAATCAATGAACCGACAGCGCTTTTCAAAAACTATTTGCAGGCTGTAAATCAGGCTTACGAAAACGGAGACTGGGAAACAGCCGAAAATCAGCTCAACGCCATTAAAAATTATCAGGTTGCCAACGGAGGTAAAAACATTCCTTCGCCCTCGCGCGTCAGCATGGAAATTATGTACAACAACCTTAATCTTTTCGGGAAACTGGGAATTGTGTACATAATAATCGGATTGCTTCTGCTCGGGATGTATCTGTATCAGATTTTCAAACCCAAATCGAAAACAGACAGGTATATTGCATGGGCCATTTATCCGTTTATACTCACCTTTTTGGTTTACACACTCGGCATGGCTGCCCGTTGGTACATTTCGGAACATGCTCCGTGGAGTAACGGATACGAAACAATGCTTTTCGTTGGTTGGGCGGCTGCTTTGTCAGGTTTGATTTTTGCCCGTCGGTCGCCTGTATCGCTTGCGGTAACCGGTATTTTGTCGGCCATTGCTCTTTTTGTGGCA
>JAYRXP010000042.1:0-2882 GCA_041917395.1 Paludibacter sp. | reverse complement strand
ATTCTCGCATAAATCCTCGACTGTTCCCATGTTGTGAGTCGAAAAAATAATGGTAGCGCCTTTGTCGCGTAGTTCCAGAATTTCGCGTTTCAGCAAATCGGCATTTACAGGGTCGAAACCGCTGAATGGTTCATCGAAAATAAGTAGTTTTGGATCGTGCAAAATGGTGGTGATAAACTGCACTTTTTGTGCCATTCCCTTCGACAGTTCTTCCACTTTTTTGTCCCACCAACCCTGTATTTCAAACTTTTCGAACCAGTATTTCAATGCTTTCAGTGCATCTTTTTTGGTCATTCCCTTTAGTTGGGCCAAATAAAGCGCCTGCTCGCCAATTTTCATTTTCTTGTACAATCCGCGCTCTTCGGGCAGGTAGCCGATATGACGTACATCTTCGGCTGTCATTCGCTTCCCGTTGAGCAGCACTTCGCCGCTATCGGGAGCAGTAATGCAATTGATAATCCGAATCAGCGTGGTTTTACCTGCACCATTTGGCCCAAGCAGTCCATACACCGAATTCTCCGGTACTTCCAGACTTACGCCATCCAATGCACGATGTCCGGCGTATTGTTTTACTACATCTTTTACTGTTAACAAGCTCATAATGTGATGATGTGTTGATTAAATCTTTCCCTCGTCAGCAAAGCTATAATATTTTCCCTGAGCAATAATAATATGATCGAGAAAACGGATACCAATGGCATCGGAACCCTGTTTAATTCTTTTGGTAATCGTTACATCCTCATTGCTCGGGTGATTTTGTCCCGATGGATGGTTATGTGCCACCGCTATGGCCAATGCCGATTTCTCCAAAGCAAGCCGAAGTAACATGGGTAAATCCACTACCGTTTGCTGACGTCCTCCCTGCGTAAGCCGTCTTATTTCCATTACCTTGTTTGCCCCATCGAGCAATGCTACCCAAAACTCTTCGTGTGTCAGGTCCTGCAGGTTTGGCTCAAAGAGTTCAAATAAATCGGTGCTTGAGGTAATTTTCCGCCGCTGCAATACATCACTTGTTTTGCGTCGTTTTCCAAGTTCGAGTGCCGCCATAATGGTTATTGCCTTGGCCTCGCCAATACCTTTAAAACGTTTACACAGATCTGTAATCGAAAGCCGGGCCAGCTCGTTGATATTGTCACCACATTCGCGCATTATTCGTCGAGAAAGTTCCACTGCCGATTCGTCTTTATTGCCCGAACCAATCAAAATTGCCAGCAACTCGGCATCGGATAAGCTGTTTGCACCTTTGCGTGCCATTTTTTCGCGTGGGCGATCGTCTTCGCTCCATTCACGTATAGTTAAACGTTTTTCGTCGGTTGTCATGCTGTTTTTGTATACAAATAAATTTAGCACACAAAAATACATATTTATTTCTGATTTTCTGTTTATCGATAAAAAAAAGTCAGGTGAGGAACGTTTAATTTCCTGCCTGACTTTTCTTGTTTTGTGCTTAAATAATATTTTATGATTTATAAATCTTTAATTTTTAGTGGGTTGTATGATATTCCGTTGTCGTACACATCGGTTTCTTCCCGTTTTTTCACCCATTTTACCAATATGTTCGTAACGGGCAGCGCTATAATTTCGTAACCGGTTTTCATCGCAGTTTGCGTCAGCATCAGCATTAGCAAATCATCAGTAGGAATAACACCGCTGAACGCAATGGTGAAGAACACCAGCGAATCGGCTCCTTCGCCTACCAGCGTGGAAACAATGGCACGAATGGAAAACCCGCGACCGCGTTGCATGATTTTCATTTTGCTCATTACAAAAGCATTGAGAAATGCTCCGAACAGGAAAGCAATAAAACTGGCAATTACAATTCGCTGTGTATTGCCAAGTACCAGTGCAAATTCAGTTTGATGGGTAAAATTGGCCGAACCCGGCACCATAATGCTGAGTTTAAAAATCAGCACTGCCAGAAAGTTCATCAGGAAACCGTTCCAGATAATCAGACGCACTTTTCGATAGCCCCAAACTTCGGCTATCAGGTCGTTGATAATATAAGAAACAGGGAAAAGGAGCAATCCGGCAGTGGCTTCGATGGGGCCAATCTGAATTAGTTTTTGCTCCACAATGTTGGAAACGATAAGGCATACTGTAAAAAGCATGCCGAGCACCATAAAGGCGACAGAGACTTGTTTTTTCATTTTTTCTTGTTTTTTACGTGGTATTCAAGCACACGTTTTGCAGTCCACACCGCAAAAGCGACTGCAAAGGTAGGCATTTGTTGTGAAATAAAAAAGGGAAACGCAGTGTCTCCCTTTTTTTGCCTTGAAAAACAGCTTATTAAGCGTTTTCTTCGTCAAGTATTTCCTGGATGTCGTCGATGCAACTTCCGCATACAGCGCCTGCTTCGATAGCGTCGCCAACTTCTTCTACAGTTTTACAACCATGCGTACGAATTCCTTCTACAATTTCACTTTTGCACATGTCTAAACAGGTACAAATTACTGGATCATCTGCCATAAATTTTTGTTATTAGTATTTATATTAGTTTGTTTTAAAATAAAAATATACATTCATAACAACCATAATTTGAAAAGGTTTAGCCGATAGATATAAAATTATTCTTTTTGTCAAAAAAAACACGGACGGATGTTTTTGGAAACTATAACGTCGTATTTGTGTTGCACAACATAATATTTGATGTTTCATAATCAAAAAACAAGTGTTTACTTTACACTTGTAAAATTTAAGGAATAAAACAAAATTGATATTATTTGTAAAATGCAAATAAAGAGCACTTTATAAACCTTATAACTTTACGAACCTTTTAAACTAAAGTCGAAATGTTCAGTTCACCTTATACCGATAAAGATAAATTTCTTGTAGCCGTGGATAGTATTATTCTCGGCTTTCGCGACAATGAGCTTCATGTGCTT
>JAYRXP010000041.1:0-2393 GCA_041917395.1 Paludibacter sp. | reverse complement strand
TTTATTCATGGTTTCGCGAGAGGGATTCAACAATAGCATGAGTCGGTGTTTACCTGTTTTATCGGCTACAAACTTCCGTTCCTCAACATTCACAACTTCCTGTTTAAGAGCAGCATCGCGCCGCGAAAGCAACGAGCCATGTGAAGTTCCGGCTTTTGCTTCGTTCCCCTGTTTAATTAATGCTAAAATATCTTTCGACATGGAACTTACGTCGCTTTCGGGATATTTTTCGACCAAAGCAGCAAGTGTCTTCTCAAAGACTTCGGGCTTTTCTGTTTTCCCAACACTTAAAGCATTCAAAAACAGAAATTTGGGAAGCAAAGCAGATAGCGGATATGTTTTCTGAACATACTCAGCATTTGTTTTTACTGTTTTAAAATCACTGCTGTTATAAGCTTTGTATGTGGCATAATAAAGCGAATCCTGCACTTCGTACATTCTGTTCAATCGTTCAAAATAGTCGGGTTGCGAAATTACTTCTACATATTTCGAAGTTGGAAAATTGGCAATAAGTTTAGCTTTGTATAGGTCAGCATCTTTGGTATTGCCCAATTTGGTTTGGAGTAAATATGCGTTGTAGTAAGTTTCAACACGGCGTTCATCTGTAGGAAAACGGCGCTCAAACTCATCGAAGGTTTTTATTGCCATCGGTAAATCCTCCACTTTATCCTTATAGATAAATCCCATATTAAACAGCGCATTAGCCAGTTCCTCGTTCGATTTGGCAAGCTGTGCAGACGTAACCGGAATCTGACGCAGGTAAAATTCGGGCAATTTATTATCAGCCACACCACCCACCGAATCTTTCGACAAGCTGTCTTTCTGATTTGTTGAACCCGCCTGATTTGCAGTGTCATCGCTAAAAAGCGAAGCCGTTTTATTGGTACGCCTCCAGTTATCTTCAAGTTTTCGCACGCCCCACTTTTTCCGGAATTCTGACATTCCCGTTTTTATGATTGAAGGATTATAAAAATACCAGTCGCCGGTGACAGGTGCCATACCTATAGGAGGCATCATATCAAAGTTATCGTCAAAATTCTCAGGTCGGTTTTGTTTTGCCTGTCTTTTTTCGGCCTCCTCAGCTGCTTTTTCGTCGGCAATCAATTTGTCAATAATTTTCTGCACCACTTCTTTTTGTTTGTCGGCAGGCATAGCAGCCAAACGCTGCAAACTATCCTGGAGTGTTACAATCTCGTGTTGCACAACCAGTTCACTAAGTGTTTCGGCCCTTCTCGACACTCTTTCAAAGTCTTCTTTATCAACCGTTAATATTTTTGAAGCTTCGTCGTAACAAGGCTGAGCTTTAATGTAATTTTGTTTTTTATAATACAAATCGCCCAGCGTAATCAATGTTACTGCTTTATCAAATCCATTGCGTTTACTTGTGTCAGCGGATATTACAAAGTTTTCTATTGCCTTCACGGTATCACCTTCGTGGAGGTAGGTTTTTCCAAGTACGTAAAAAAGCTGGTCTTTGTAGTCGTTATTATTCGGATTCGAAATCATTTTTCGGAGTTCCTTGCGAACTGCAGGAATATCTTCATTCAGTTCGGCCCTGTAAATACGGGCATTAAAATCCATCTCGTAAGGAGGATTCAGTTTCGACACAGCAGTAAATGTGTTAAAAGCTTCCGCCTTGTTTCCATTTTTATTATACAACTGTGCCAACAGATATGTAAAACGTTGTTTCTGAACTTTATCTTTTTCGTTTTTGAGGGTTAACTCCAGAAAAGGAATCGCTTCTTTAACCTGATGCTTTTTGAGTAACAAATCAGCATTCACAGCCGCAAAAAAACCGATATTTCTCGCTTTTAAATCGTCCTGCTTTATTTTCTGCAAAACCTGTTCGGCTTCGTATATCCAACCCATTTCTGAATACGAGCGCGCTATCCACAACTGACAAAGCGCAACCATGTCTTTGTCATTCGAGAAAAAGCGCGACACATAGGTAAATGTACCCACTGCTCCTAAAAAATCAGCTTTGTGAAATTCTGCTTTGGCCAGCAACAACCAGGCATCTTTCAGCGCAGGATTAAATTCTTTTTGATTATACCAGGCCTGATAATCCGGATCGTTCCACTTTTTTGCATTTCGCTCAGGCTTCTGCTTTATCGAGTAAAGTTTGATGGCTTTACGACATTTTTCGATAGTGCGGTCCATATTCGATTTTGCGGCATTGGCATTTTCATGTTTGCTGATGGCATACATATTAATGAGCGAGGCATAATCGTCGGTATTCGCCTGGTTTATATTGGCTAAACCCTCTTCATAGCTGTTCATACCGTTGAAATACACATTATACCGGGTATTCAACGCTTTAAATGCACGTGTCGCAGAGGTGTTCTTTTTCATCGAACAACCCGACACAAGTAAAGCTATAAAAAGTGTAAAAC
>JAYRXP010000040.1:0-4756 GCA_041917395.1 Paludibacter sp. | reverse complement strand
TTATTATATCTCAATCTGTAATAGCTTAGAAAATTACATATACTAAAAGATTATCATTAAATTATAGATTTATAGATTGAAACACCGGATTTTTTTTATCTTTTTCGGACAAGACAATGTCAACTTGAGGTAATATCCAATCTATATTCAAATCAGAATCGTTCCAGGCTATTCCACCTTCGTGTGTAGGAGAGTAGTAATTGTCACATTTATACTGAAAAACCACCGTTGGTGTAAGCACCACAAAGCCGTGCGCAAAGCCGCGGGGTATAAAAAGCTGACGTTTATTTTGAGCACTCAGTTCTATACTTACATACTTACCATAAGTTGGCGAATCAATACGAATATCAACAGCAACATCTAATACGGCTCCCTCAACAACACGGATTAACTTTGCCTGCTCCATAGGGGGCTTCTGAAAATGCAATCCACGCAACACACCATACGTCGATCGGGATTCATTGTCCTGAACAAAAACAGTATCTGACACTTTTTCGCTGAATAGTTTTTGCGAAAAAGATTCAAAAAAATAACCCCGACTATCTTCAAAAACCCTTGGTTCAATTATTTTTACGTCTTCGATATTTGTGTCTATAACAATCATTATTTTCTTATAACAAGTTGTTGGAGATATTGTCCGTACTGATTTTTTTTCATAGGCTCTGCAATCCGCAGTACATCGTCAGCTGTAATCCATCCATTATGAAATGCGATTTCTTCGAGACAGGAAATTTTCAACCCCTGACGTTTCTCAAGCACCTCGATAAAAGTAGATGCTTCGGATAAAGAATCATGTGTACCAGTATCTAACCAGGCAAAGCCCCGACCAAAAATTTGCACTTTAAGTTGTTCTGCTTTCAAGAATTCCTGATTTACAGTTGTTATCTCAAGTTCGCCCCGGGCAGAAGGTTTTATAGCTTTTGCCACCTCCACCACTTTATTAGGATAAAAATAAAGTCCAACAACTGCATAATTTGATTTTGGCTCGATTGGTTTTTCTTCAATACTAAGCACATTGCCTTCTTTATCGAACTCGGCAACACCATAACGCTCAGGATCG
Source organism: Paludibacter sp. (assembly GCA_041917395.1). Lineage (GTDB taxonomy): Bacteria > Bacteroidota > Bacteroidia > Bacteroidales > Paludibacteraceae > Paludibacter. The sequence goes on along the minus strand of JAYRXP010000040.1, from coordinate 3,696 downwards.
TTCACATAATAACCAAAAACAGTGGCTTTTGAATTATTTTCAGCATTTTGAACCGCATCGCGCAACATACTTTGTAAACCTTGCCCGTAAAAAATATTATCACCTAATACCAAGCACGCAGCATCGTCACCAATAAATTTTTCACCAATAATAAAAGCCTGTGCCAACCCATCCGGACTTGGCTGCTCAGCATATTGAAAATTTACACCAATATCAGAACCATTACCAAGCAAACGTCGAAATCCCGGCAAATCGTCTGGTGTTGAGATTATTAATATATCTTTAATACCTGCCAGCATCAAAACTGAGACAGGATAATAAACCATAGGTTTATCATAAATTGGTATCAGTTGCTTCGAAATTCCCTTAGTAATGGGATATAACCTTGTACCGGAACCTCCGGCCAAAACAATTCCTTTCATTATGTGTAGATTTTTAGAGTCAATAGCCAAGACGACAGACAACTGACGACAGACAACCGAAACTTCATGAATAAAAAATTTTTACAATTTCAGATAAAATGCTAATTTATTTATCCTCGGGCTTAATATTTAAACCTAACTCTTTAATATAAAGCACTGCCAACAAATAAAACACAATAAGTACACCTCCAATAACTCCACCTAAAAATGTACCTTTAACTTTACCCAACTTTTCTTTTTTAAGCGGATAAATTGGTTGATCAATAATCTGTACCAAAGGAGTTTCGCGCGCCAAATCCAGTTTTAAAGTTTCCAGATTTTTCAAAATTTCAGTATAAACTGTACCATAAAGTTGAGCCTGACCCTCTTGCTTAATACGGGGAACAGCTGCAAACTGAAGAGCAGGATTTATATTTACCTGTGAATATCCGGCGCCTTTATACAGAGCAGCTTCATATAGCCTCCGAACCGAATCGGCTTTTTGTTCCATCATTTCTATATTGTAACGGCTTTGAGAGGTTTTTGTTTGGCGATAAAAACGATAGGTTTGGTCCATTAGATTCTCAATAAAAAGCTTGGAAAACTCCTCATCGTTACTCGAAAAATCGACATGAACTATACTTACTTTTTTATCCTTACGAGCTATTTGCAAATTCTGGCTTTTAATAAATCCATCATAAATAACAAACAGCATACTATCCTGTGTTCGATTAAAATCTGAACGCTTTTGTGCTACCGGGTATGCCAAATCACGTAATTGGTTATTGTTTTTGACTTTTTTTAAAGACTTACGCATTTTCGTAAAATCCATGTAGGCCTCCATCAGCGTTTTTTGTTTGCCTTTGTAAATTACAGGAGTTAGCAACGTCTCTTCCACTGCATGGCGCGATTTTATAATCTCAAGTAGGTTGTCGCCACTAAAAGCACCGTTATTACCACCACCTATTAGTCCTGCAAAGCCAAAGGAAGATGCCAAATCGGCCAAACCACCTCCAGTGCTTTTTTCGACCAATGCAAACGACATGTGAGCCGTATAAGTCGGTTTAACAATAAAAGATGCCACCAAACCAAGCGCTGCACCACCAAAACCAAAAATGCAGATAATTTTCCATTTACTAAGCAGGTAGTTATAATAAAACTTCAGCTTTTGAATTACTTCCTGAATAGAAATTTCGTTGGTCGCAGTATTTTTCGGATTAACGGGAGTACTCATTGTGCTTTCGAATTATTGTTAATTGTGTTTGAAACAATAGAATATACGATAGCCGCCACAGAGGTTACTGAAGTCATCACTGAAATACTTTCACCAGTAGTCATTTTCTGGCGGATATCAAGTTGCTTTTGTGGAACCAAAATTTGCGAACCGGGTAACACTTTAGGATACGTGTGCATTCCCAAAAAAGAGCGGGTACTTTTGGAAGTTCCATTTGGATAAAGAACGAAAATTTTACTGTGTTGTGCTGTATTCGAAACACCTCCGGCTCCATTCAGATAATCTTTCAGACTGTAGTTTTTATCATACCTTACATAGGTTGGAAAAAACACGGCCCCCAACACACGTACAGTTTGTAGCTCGCGTGGCACATAAATTACGTCCCCCTCTTCAAGTTTGAGATCGAATTTTCCATGAGGATTGTGTATAATTTTACTTAAATCAATACCAACCAGGCCTTCCGTGTTTTCAATATTTTTAAAAATATCAGCGCCATTTAGTTTTTGCTGAAGCGAATCAATTGATTCAACTCCATTTGTTGGTTTAAGTCCCACCTGTTGCAGTATTTGAGAATCAATTTTATTGCTTGATGATTTTTCCAGCTGGCTTTTGGCATTCGCAATCATAAAACTATTCATTCTCTGCTGTGCGTTATCAAGCTTCTGATTACGAATTAAGAAAGCCCCCTGTGGATAAGCATATTTAGTAAACCCACCTGAACGCTTTATGATATCTGATACATATTCGTTTTTGGAAACGATATTATACGCACCCGGACGCAAAACCTCACCTTCGAGTTTTACCATTCGGATAGGCTCAAAACCAGGAATACGGCGTACCACTACCTGATCTCCGTTTTCAAGAACAAATCCGCCATCCGACTCTTTGTCATTCAAAGCTTTATCTATTTTAAACTTGTGAATTATTGATTTTTGAGTCGAATTTAGCAAAATATTTTTATCCTTCACAATTCGTATCACTTCAATCGAATCGGTAGCGGCTGCTTCAGTAAACCCACGTGCTTTCAGAATCAAATCCAACAGAGTTAGATTCTCGATCAGCGGATAAGACCCGGGAACTTTAATCTCACCGGAAATAGAAACATTATAACCTTCGCGATAATCGAAGAGATTTTTAACCTCCAACTTATCATCACGTTGTAACACTATATCCGGAATTTTTCCTGAAACCAAATCGCCAAGATTAAAATTAATCATTTCAGGCACCAGATTTTCTCGCTTACGTGTAATTATAGCCAGGTTGAGAAAAGCATCCTCTTTCAATCCGGCAGCTTTCTCAATTAAACGTCCAACAGTGAGACCGTTTTCAAGCGAATAGGCACCCGGACGGTTTACACTACCAGTGATTTCGACACGGTTTTTAAATTTGTCAGGATTTGTTGAGAAATAAAAATCATCTCCCGATTTAACTCTGAATTTCTTATAATCAGATTGTAATACATCGATTACATTTTTTTGATTATCGTTAATTCTGACAACGGTTGCAATTTCAGAAAACGCATCATCTTTAAAACCTCCCGCATATTTCAAAATATCATTAAGTGTTTCGCCTTCAACGCCCTCAAATATTCCTGTTTTCTTTGTTGCCCCCTTTATTGTAACACGCAACTTATAGGGTTCAATTTTTAAAACATCCTCGTCGTGAAGTAAAACATTTGTGGGAACAATACCATCGGTGAGAAATTTATATACGTCAATTGAGGCAATTTGTTTTCCTCCCCGAATTACTTTCACATCGCGCATACTACCCGCTTCGGATGGTCCACCACAAGCGTAAAGAGCATTGAATGCCGTGGCAAGCGATGGCAAGGTGTAGGTTCCGGGGCGTACAGCTTCGCCAACTACGGTAACTCTTATACTACGGATATTACCAAGACTGATGTTTATCTTTGTTTCGCCGGTAGATACACCCTGATAAACCTTTGAAACTTCATTTCGGATATTACGTGTAGCCTCTTCAACAGTTTTGCCCGCCACTTTTACCGGGCCAACATTCGGGATACGAATGGTTCCTTCGGGAGAAACTTTCAGTTTGTAATTC
>JAYRXP010000039.1:0-2318 GCA_041917395.1 Paludibacter sp. | reverse complement strand
TAATTTACGCGAATACACCACCAACAAACATCGCCGTGTTGATGATTATGCTTTTGGATTTAGTGCCGGAATGGTGCTTCAAATTGAGCCGATCGACCGTATTATTTCAAAACTAAAAAGCGAACGGGATTACGATGAGGTAATTTACACCTCGCCGGATGGTGAAAAGTTTGACCAGAAAATGGCGAACCGGCTTTCGATGTCGGGCAATCTGATTATACTGTGCGGCCATTACAAAGGCATCGACCACCGCATTCGTGAGCACCTGATAACCAAAGAAATAACCATTGGTGATTATGTTCTTACCGGTGGTGAACTTCCCGCAGCCATCATGACCGACGCCATTGTTCGGTTAATACCGGGAGCTATTGGCGATGAACAGTCGGCTCTCTCCGATTCTTTTCAGGACAATTTGCTTGCACCACCCGTGTATACACGTCCGGCAGATTACAATGGTTGGAAAGTACCCGAAATTCTGCTCTCCGGTCATCAGGCTAAAATCGATGAATGGAATCATCAGCAGTCGGTAGAACGAACTCAGCGATTGAGGCCGGATTTGCTGGAAGGGTAGAGATTATAAAATTGAGCTATAAGAAAATCATTAACCTTGTCTAAAAATGGGAAGCATAAAATTATTTGAAAGTAAACAAATACGTTCGGTTTGGAACGAAACAGAAGAAAAGTGGTATTTCTCGGTTCAGGATGTGATTGAAGTATTAACTGACAGTACAGACCCAAAGCAATACATAAAAAGAGTATTGAGCAGAGACGAAAATCTCAAAGTCAACTGGGGTACAATTTGTACCCCGGTTGAAATGATTGCTGCCGATGGAAAAAAACGTAAAATTCAGGCTGCTGATACACAAGGACTTCTTCGTATCATTCAATCTATTCCTTCTTCAAAAGCAGAGCCATTTAAACTCTGGCTTGCAAAAGCAGGTGCTGAGCGACTGGAAGAGATTGAAAATCCGGAATTAGCAACACAACGAACACGAGAGCTTTACAAACTAAAAGGCTACCCTGATGATTGGATTGAAAAACGAATGCGCAGTATTGCCATTCGCGAAGAGTTGACCGAAGAATGGAAAAACCGTGGTGTCAAAGAAAAAATTGAGTATGCAATTTTGACAGCAGAAATTTCGAAAGCTACTTTTGGATTAACTCCCAAAGAATACAAAGAAGTGAAAGGCCTGAAAAGTCAAAATTTACGGGATCACATGACTGACTTAGAGTTAATTTTCTCAATGCTTGGTGAAGCCTCGACTAAAGAAATAACTGTAAATACAAATACTCAGGGTTTTATTGAAAACCAACAGGCTGCACGAGCGGGCGGAAAAATTGCCGGTGATGCACGTAAACAACTGGAAATTCAATCGGGCAAAAGTGTTATTTCAAGTGATAATTATTTGCCGGAAAACAAAAAAAAGAACTTAAAAACAAAAAGTAAAAAACAACATATTTCGAATGACAAAAATTAAAGTTGGCGTAATTGGCGGCGCCGGATATACCGCCGGTGAATTGTTGCGCATTCTGGTCAATCACCCGAATGTAGATATTGTTTTTGTAAACAGCTCGAGTAATGCCGGAAATCCGGTTACGGATGTTCATAGTGGATTAGTAGGTGAAACGGATTTGATTTTTACTTCCGAATTACCTTTTGGTGAAGTTGAGGCGCTATTTCTATGCTCGGCTCATGGCGATAGCAAAAAGTTTATGGATGAAAATCCGGCGGCTTCCAAATTGAAAATCATCGATTTATCAACCGACTATCGCGAAAAACGTACTGACCACGATTTCGTATATGGTTTGCCGGAAATAAATCGTACCGAAATTCTGAAAGCACAACACATTGCAAATCCGGGATGTTTTGCCACCTGTATTCAGTTGGCATTATTGCCTTTGGCGGCAGCAGGACTTCTGACTGATGAGATACATGTAAATGCTATTACAGGCTCAACCGGCGCTGGCGTAAAACCTTCGTCTACATCACACTTCAGCTGGCGAAACAACAATATTTCTATCTACAAAGCTTTTGACCATCAGCACCTAATGGAGATCGGACAATCGATGCGTCAGTTGCAAACGGATTTTAACAAGGCTGTGAATTTTATTCCGGTTCGTGGAAATTTTGCCCGCGGTATTTATGCCACCAGCTATATCAATTGCCCGTTAAGCCTGGAAGAAGCTAAAAAACTTTACAAAGAATTTTATCAGGATGCTGCATTCACATTTGTCGTGGATAAAAATCCGGATATGAAACAAGTGGTTAACACCAATAAAGCCATTGTTTACCTTGAAAAACACGGTGATAAATTACT
>JAYRXP010000038.1:0-2587 GCA_041917395.1 Paludibacter sp. | reverse complement strand
TTCCGAGGTTTCCACTTCGTGAAGGCGCACCGGCTTTTGTTTGGTTATTTCCAAACCACCCAGATTCACTTTTGGACTTGTGTCTTTACTTACAATTTCTTCGACATACGTGTTCCACTCGCCACACGACGGACATTTGCCTATCCACTTGGGTGAATCAGCGCCACAATTCTGACAAATATAAACGGATTTTGTTTTGGCCATTTTTAATTCTGGTTCGTAAAGTTGTTAAGTTATAAGGCTTGTAAAGTTAAAGTATTTTTTCAAATCTCACAACAAGTACATAGATTTACCAACCGGTATTACGACATCAATCTTCAAAGTATAATATTTACTAACACAGATACAATCTCCTGAAATACAAGCTATTTTTGTCCTTTATTTTGGGTATGAGTTTATTCAGAAAATTTCAGATTAACATGTCTGAGTTTTGGGAATCCGATAAATTCCATTCAGAGACCTGTCCGGATATGAGACGCTACCCGGGAACTTTTTCGTTATGCAAAACCCTGTTGATTGGCTTACTTTTATTCTTCAGCAGTTTTCTGTTACTTTTCTCACAGAATAATTCACTTACCATAAATATCAGTGAAGCGAGCGCTAAAGCAGGGATTATTGTTATTGCTCTGTTTGATAATTCGGACGACTGGCTCGAAAACAAAAAAGAATTCAGGATACTAAAAACACCGGCAACATCATCCGAATATTACGGTAAACATATCGGACCTGCCCACAGGTGACTATGCTGTAGCAATATATCAGGACGAAAACGCGAATGGGAAATGTGATAAAAATCTGATTGGCAGCCCCACAGAGAAAATTGGATTTTCGAACAATATAAAACCTTTACTCCGAAAACCCTCTTTCGAAAAGTGCAGATTTGAACTACCTGCTACAAAAAGCATTTGTATTAAACTTATAAAAATCTGAATTCAAACGCCGAATCAGGTTAGCATCTGTTAAATAGCAGAGAGTTCTTTAAGCAACTCATAGCCCTGCTCCCATTCCCCATAACCCGAGAGACTATTGATATGTCCGGCATTGCCGATATTGATAAATTTGCTTCCCCAGTTGCGGGCGTAGCTTTCAGCCTTGTCAATGCTTATCCATGGATCGTTGGTGCTTGCTACCAGTGTTGTTCGAAACGGAAGAGTCTGTATTGAACTGCCGGTTGGTAAACCCGCATTAAGCTTTTTCCGGATAATATCAACATCTGGCGGTGCAACAAGCAGAGCAGCTTTAATGCATCGGTTGTAGCGACTGTACCATTCGGTCACGGTATGACAACCCAGACTATGCGCCACGAGCACTACCGACTGCGGATCGTAACCTGCAATAGCTTTTTCAATATTTTCGGCCCACTCAGCCACATCCGGATTATCCCAGTCGCGCTGCTGAATGCGATGAAAGCTTGGTTGTTTGGTTTCAATCCATGTTTGCCAGTGGTCGGGCCCCGAACCCTGATAACCGGGTATAATAAAGTAATGCGTCATAGGTGTCAAAAAAATTGAGAATCACTGCCGGATTTCGTATTGAACTTCCGGCAGTGCAAAATTCCTCAATTTCCCGACTTAACACAATCGCTTGCTTATGGTAAATTTATACCATGATTGCGGTATTAAAACGGTAATTTTTTATGTACAGTTTATCTTGTTCTACTGTACCTTAGTTGCACCAACCCCGTATCAAACGCTTTCGACTCCAGCAGTTTGAGCGTTTGTTCAGGTCTGCCGTCTTTGAAAAGTTTTGTGCCGCTGCCAACCAACACCGGAACAACCGAAATAATGAGCTCATCAATCAGGTTGTGCTTCAACAGTTCATTCACTATTTCGGCACCACCGTCGCAGTAGATATCTTTCCCGTTACCGTTTTTGAGCTGCTGAACCAACCCGCACAAATCTCCGGTATAGAACTTTGTTCTGCCTGTGTCAGGTCTTGCTGTACGGGTAATGACATATACATCCCTGTCGCCGTTATCGTAGTGCGATGTACCAATTTCCCGCTGCACCCAGTCGTAGGTCTTGCGCCCCAGAATGATAGTATCGACTGTGGCCGTAAACGCGCTATAACCATAATCTTCACCCTCTTTTTCCACCATTCTCAGAAAGCTGAGATCATCACCCGGTCCGGCAATATATCCGTCCACACTTGTTGCTATATAAAGCGATAATTTACGCATAGTTTGTATTTTTATTTCGGTAGTATGCTAAGACGCACTATTTTACTCTAAGAAAAACACGATTGTGCTTACAACTCTTGCTCGCTGCAAGTATGGTTCCTGGGGAGTTTGACCACCTTCAGTGGTTTCGCCGTCATAATAATTTCCGACAATTGATATTTGTCCCTGCGAAGCTGTTTTAATTTTGCCCAGTTTTGCCTGAGAGTCGTTGGCAAACTGTTCGCCTGCAATGCGGGCATTTTTGGTACTTTCGGCAATTAGCTGCGGTTTTATTGAGTTCAAATCCGGAAAATCGTATTTGGTTGTTATGTCAGACGAAAGGTCTTTTCTGATTAAGCCCAACGCCATTTCTGACTTTTTATCTTCGGTAGATTTTACATCACCCGATTGTATTGTCAGACTCTGAGT
>JAYRXP010000037.1:0-1561 GCA_041917395.1 Paludibacter sp. | reverse complement strand
TGTAGGTTTGCCCAGATAGCCTGAAACCGATGGAAATGGAGGTTTAAAGGTTGGTTCGCCACGATTGCCTTCCATCGAATGAATCAGAGCTGTTTCTTCACCACAAACAAAAGCTCCTGCTCCGAATCGTAGCTGAATATCATAACTGAAGGTGCTTCCTAAAATATTTTCTCCGAGTAATCCCAAATCGCGTGCCTGAGCAATTGCTTTTTGCAAACGCTGAATTGCCAACGGATATTCGGCGCGTATGTATACGAGCCCTTTGGAAGCGCCTATAGCAAATCCGCAGATAGCCATTGCTTCAATTACCGAATGCGGGTCGCCTTCGAGTATGGCGCGATCCATAAATGCTCCCGGATCGCCTTCGTCGGCATTACACACTACATATTTTTGATCGGCTTCAACCTTACTCGTAATTTCCCATTTCAATCCGGTAGGGAAACCGCCGCCTCCACGTCCGCGAAGTCCTGATTTTTTTATAATATCGATAGTGCGCTGGGCATCGAGTTCGGTGAGTACCTTGCCCAGTGCCTGATAACCATCTCTTATGATGTATTCGTTGATGTTTTCGGGATTTATAGCGCCGCAGTTACGAAGTGCAATACGTTTTTGTTTTTTGTAAAACTCCATGTGTTCCGAATCGCTGACGTGCTCATTCGTAACCGGATCTTTAAATAACAATCGCTCTACTTTACCGCCACCCACAATGTGCTGATCGATTATTTCACGCGCATCGTTCGGATTCACTTCCGTGTAAAAGGTGTTGTCAGGAAGAATCTTTACGATAGGTCCTTTCTCGCAAAAGCCAAAGCAACCGGTTGATGTTACCTGCACGCTCGAACTTAATCCTTTGTCGTTGATGATTCGTTTCAGCTTTTCGTCCAGTGCTAAGCTTTGTGCAGCATGACAACCGGTTCCACCACAAACGTGTACATGTTGTTTGTATCTGGATTTTTCTGATTCCAGTACTTTTTTCATGTAAACAAGTTCCGGCAAAGATTTTACTTTTGTCATAATTTGTTTCTTTAGTTTTATGTATTTGAAAATTTGTGTTACTTAGTTGAAGTAAAAACCTGCTTAAGAATACAATTTGGTTGACCAAAAGTGCAGGGTGTTTTTCAGGAAAGGCGCTCCTTTCTGAACTTTATATGTTTGATAATCAAAAGTATGAATTGTGATGATTTCCGGGTACAAAGATAGGAAATATGTTTTAATTACGGAAAAATTTCTTTAATTAAAATGCAAAAAAATATCGGTTAAAAATTTTAACTCCTGATTTGAATATATTAATCCTGAATTAATTTTTAACCGATATGAGTAGACAGATTTCGGATTGGTATTTTACACCCTTATCCGAACCTGATTAATTTTCGATGACTTCGCCAATTAGCGTTGCCGATGAGGCAGAAAGTATTCTAACCTTAATAAATTCTCCGATTTTTCTGCCTTCACGGGGGAAAATCACTACTTTGTTTTGTGATGTTCGTCCGAAAAGTTGTTCTTTGGAGCGTTTGGAGAATCCTTCTACCAGCACTTCGAACGTTTTACCAATATCATTCTG
>JAYRXP010000036.1:0-2074 GCA_041917395.1 Paludibacter sp. | reverse complement strand
ACTCCTGATACAATGAAATCGTCGAAAGTACATATTGTTTCCAGACTGTTGTTAGTATCTTTACTTTTACTATCAACACTTGTTTGTGGCGCAAAATCACAATTCCCCGGAAAGGTGATAGCTGAAAGTCCGAACCCGATAAATATATTTTTGGGTTCGCCGGCAATAGCTATTTTGCCCAATGGAACGTATGTAGCTTCGCACGATTGGGGTGGCGATAAAGTGAACGGAATCTATACTTCGGTCTACACATCGGCAGATAAAGGTCAGACGTGGCAACTGGCTTCAACAGTAAAGGATATGCGCTGGGCCAATTTATTTGTACACAACGGTTCATTGTATCTTATGGGTGTAAAAGCAGGTTACGGCGACATCTCTATCCGAAAATCAACCGATGCTGCCAAAAGCTGGACGACAGCAACCGATGCAACCAACGGCATACTCTTCAAAGGACGTTTTCACACAGGTCCTGTTCCGGTTGTGAAGCACAACGGACGTGTATGGAGAGCTTACGAAGAAAGTCCTGATACTCTCAACCCACGAAAGTTCAGAGCTTTTGTAATATCTGCTCCTGAAAATGCTGATTTGTTAAACTCTGCAAGTTGGACAAAAAGTACAGGACTGGATTTTGACGAAAACTGGATTAACGGTCTTGCACCAGGCTGGTTGGAAGGAAATGTAGTGGTTACTCCAGAAGGGAATATTGTGGATTATATGCGCGTTGATTCCGAACAGGAGCCCAACGGAAATTTTGCACTGGAATGTCCGGCTGATGGATTGACCAGATATAAAGTTGCTGCTAAAATCAATATTTCGGCAGATGGAAAAACAGCATCATTTAGTCCGGATAACGATTTTATTAACTTTCCGGGAGCGCTTTCAAAATTCACCATTCGTTACGATTCGGTAAGCGGAAAATACTGGAGCATTGCAAACCGAATAACTAAAACCGATTACGCTTATATTGGCGCATCAAACAGTCCTCGTAATCAACGAAATGTATTGGTTCTATATTCATCATCCGATTTATTTAATTGGGAAGAAAAATATATTTTACTCCGCTGGAACGAAGGAGAGATAATTACACGGAGACAAAATTTTGGATTTCAATACGCTGATTGGCAGATTGATGGTAACGATATTGTGGCTGTAGTCCGCACGGCCTGGTATGGTGCCGACTGGCACGATAGTAATATGCTTACTTTTCATAAAATTGAAAATTTCAGAAATATAACAAAAGAAAGCTCTCCTGCCGACCTCAAAACACTCACTGATAATGTAAATCCATTACTACAATGGCAATTTACATCGCCCACGTTGACAGGTAAAGAAGAAAGTGCAAACTCCACCACCACAAACCCGAATCTCAATGTGTCGGTTTTGACAAGAGGAACTGGACTAACTAACACGGCAGGTTTTGCGCGCTCATTCAGTGCTGAAACAGCTCTGGCAAATGTTGAAGATAACAGCAAAGCCAACGCTGTGCTAAATAATCAGTATTTTCAGTTCACGGTTCAGGCCAAAGCCGGTTACAGCGTTTCGTTGTCAACAATAAATGCAAAACTTTCGCGAAATGCCGAAGGACCTACAAGTTATCGCTGGGCTTATAGTCTGGATGGTGCAAACTACACCGAAATTTCTTCGGGCGATGTTTTTGACCTTACCGATCCCGATGGCAACGGACAAGTTCAGTCTACAGTCCGACTCGACAGTTATGCTGAACTTCAAAAAGTACCTTCAACGACTCTTGTTACATTCAGAATATATTTTTGGAGAGCCACATTATCGAGCGGACGAATTTCTCTCGGACGTTACAGCGATACAACTCCATCGCTTTCGGTTGGAGGTAGTGTGGAAATTACCCAAGTAACCGAAAATCCGGTACTGGCATGGAATTTTTCGGGTATTACTGGTGTTGTTTCAGGAACAACACCAGCCAGTTTTGTTGCTGACGAGCTACAAACTTCGGTTTTGAGCAGAGGAACGGGACTGACACCAGCCAGTCTGAACAATGCTTACTATTCGTTTTTCCCGTTTTCAGGAACTAAAAACAGTGCGTTAGCGAATAATGATT
>JAYRXP010000035.1:0-12535 GCA_041917395.1 Paludibacter sp. | reverse complement strand
TAGTAATAATTTCTAAATCGGAATTCAAACTAAAACTAAATCTTTTAAATTCTTAAAAATTTCAAGTTTTCAATTCGCTGAAGAAGTTTTTATGAAAAGAGTCCTGTAAATGACTTACATTTTCATTATTGAATGTGGGTGGTTCTGAAGCAAGATGTAGTGAAATATCACTATCCAAATCCACTTTTACTATATCTGGTTTAATATATTTTAGTTTTAAAAACATACTAGCATTTGGGCCTTTCTCCATTTTACATTAGTTGATAATTATATTACTCACTTTTGTGTTTCCTTTATTCAGCACCTTTATTATAAAAATACCTTTGTTAAACTGATAATCTAAGTTTGTTTGATTATTTGTTATTTGTTTGCGTACCAATTCCTGTCCGTTGCTGTTAAATACAACAACTGAACTTTTTTGATCAGGCATTTCCTTACAATAAACTTTAATAACATTATTCAAATCCCTGACAACACTAATATTTTCCTCATTTCTGATTGTGCTACTAATTTTTGTAGTAGTATTTGGTGATTTGAATATTAAACTAAAGCGGGTTGGAGTGTTTGTTATTTCCGAATTAAATTGATAATTATCACCAACATTAAGCTCCCTCTCAACGTTCAACAGGTTATCTCTCAGAATGATTTTTGAACTTTCACCGAAATTAGTTAATTCGGCAACTCTTAAATTGTAATTTCCTGATTTTCCGGCATAAAAATGGAGCTGAACAATCGAATTCAACGAACTATCGTTTAAACCATTGATAACGAGATTCTCACCTCCGACAACAGTGGATATTTCAGGGATTAGAACGTTGTTATTTGACATTTTTGGGGAATCGTAGGCATCGTAGGTATCTAAAGCAGCGGGATTGAATACAACAATTGCCTCATCTTTATTTACTTCGTCAGAAACTTCAAGTCTGAGAACCTTCTGATTTCTGTTATTTTCCGGGGATTTTAGTTTGTTTGTTGTTAAGTCAGCGTGGGCACGCATAGTGTTATTCAATGTTAGTGTGCCACTTGTTTGTCCGACCGAAACCCGAACCCAAAAAGCCTGCATTGGAGGAATGTACTTTGATACCGGAGTTGAACCGAGACTTGTACTAACTTTACTTATTGCATTGTAGGTGTCGAACACATAAGCACTGGCGCTTCTGGTACGATACCAAATAGTTGGTTCTGCATTAACACGCGTTGCTAAATCCCAATTCAGATACGAAGGATATGGATTTCCTACTAACTCAAAACCACTCTTTGATGTACTACCTGTACGACTTAACGTAATTGATTTTGAGCCCGTATTCAATGCTCCATTATAGGTGATTGTACCTGAGCTGATTGTACCTGTCGAAATGTATCCTTTCACCGGGTTAAGATCAGCGCCATTGACCAGAGTAACCCACGAAGCAGTTGACTCGCTATAATAAACCACCGAACTGGCCGAACTTAAAGCAGTTGTTTTAGCATTGCTTATCGGGCTCGATAGATACCAGTTCCTTCCGCTTGTTAAATATTGCTCAACAGCTGCATTCGTGATATTTTGAGTACCTCCTTCATCCACAAATGTCGAAGTTCCGTTAGTGGCGTCACTTTTAAGTGTAAGCGTTCCGACATTTAAGGTATTACCCGATTTCAGAGTTAAAGCACCACCATTTTCCACTGTTATACTGTTAACTGTGATTGAATTGTCAATCTCCAGCAAGTTTCCTTGCCCTGTAACGGTAACTGATGTTTGAGCGTTAAGCGATGATAAGATATCGGAGACTTTGGTGGAAGTTGACACTGTGGCGGTTGGATAATAAACCAAAGCTGTGGTTGTTGCCGAGTTATTATTTAGCCAACCGGAAGGTATGGTTGTAGTTGCAAAAGGTGAAGTCTTTGAAACGGATGCATATACCAATCCAATATAATCTGATTTTGACGGTGAATAATTCACTGTTGCTTGTAGGTTTGCATTTGTAATGTCAATTTCATTGCAAAGCAATTGATCAAAGTCAGTACCAGGGGTAGTTTTTCCATTTATCTGCATATCCAAGGTGCCGGATAATGGAAATTTAGTGCCTGAAACAGGATTATTCAGAATCATAATTCCAATACCACTTGTATTCGTTCCTGTATTGTAATCGCCGGGTGAGAGAGTGCTACCAGTGTTGGTAACCAGTGTGTTGGCTGCAAAAGCACACGAACCTCTTATAATTCCACCACTATTATTCTTTAAAAGAACATTGCTGGTTGCTGTTGTTGAGCCTGTTGGTGTTCCATAGTTGAAATTGAAAATACCTCCTGAATTGTTATTTAAAACAGGAAACGAGCCTGCCGCTGCTGAACTTGATATGTTTCCTCTGGTAATGCTAATAGTTCCGCTGTTTGTAAAGCTTGGTCCGTACGATGCTGCCGGCAAACTTATAGCATTTGTTTTGGAATAGATATTAAGTGTACCACTGTTTGAAAATACATTTGGAAGGTTGCTGCTTGCTATATTTAATCCAACAGTACTTGTAGCATTATTATTCTGAATGTTTAAAGTTCCTGTGTTATTTAAACTACAATAGCCTGTTGAGCCACCCATAACTGTAGGAGCATCAAAGCCTATCATATTAAACGTACCATTGTTTGTAAAATTTGCACTAACTGCTGAGGTTGTTTGCCATATATTTAATGCGCGTCCCGCAACGCTTCCGGCCGCAGTAGCAGTTATTGTACCATTATTAATGATTGAAGCATTATTTGCCATGTAAAAGCCATTGCCGGAAGCTCCAATATATAGATTTAGCGTTGTACCTGGATTAATAGTAAAGGATGAATTTGCTCCGGTAGTCGAGAATATTGAATATACAACTCCTGTCGAACTATTCCCAATGGTTAATCCTGTGCCGCTAATCGTAGCAGACGAACTACTATTGGCAACAAAAATACTTGTTGATGTTTTTGCCGACAAATCGTTTGACCCGTTAAATGTTACAGTGTTGCCAGTTCCGGCAAAAGTCATCAGATTATAATTACCCGTTTGGCTTGTATTACTAATAACCAACGTTCCATTATTAGTAAAGCTATTTGTTCCACCAAAATAAAGAGGTCCGCTGGTAACTGTTGTTCCGGTGGGTACTATGTTTAAAGTGCCATTATTCACCAGACTCGCCCCTGTTCCCATACTTATTCGTTGAACGGTTACGCTTGTAACAGCTGATATTGTTACTGCCTTTGAACCATTAATATAGGCAACATCGGCAGATGTTGGTATTGTAGCCGGACTCCAGTTTGAGGCTGTTGCCCAATCGTTGTTAGTGGTACCGGTAAAGTTTATTGTTGCAGCTTGTAATGAGTTAATAAAGAAAATGTTTACTAACAAAAGCAGACTTTTCAGGCAGAAACGGAAGTTTGTAATTTTTGTCTTCATACCAATTAACGTGAATTTTTTGAGTGAATTGATTTAATAGTATATTGAATGCAAAAATAGAATGTTCGAACCGCAACAATAATTTTAAATGTAACAATTATCGACTGACTTGTAACAATCAGATAATTTTGATAAAAAACTGATTCTTAAACATAAAAAAAAGGAATAGTATGCTTAAAAAGCTACATTCCATTTTTAAAGTTGAATCAAAAAAATAGGATTTAAAACCAACAGATTTTATTGTGATTACTTCTTTTTTCTGCCTTTTATAATATCTGAAGGGTTTTCGTTGAAAAGCTTTTGAAATGTCTGTGTAAAGTTATAAAGACTCGAAAGTCCGACTTCGTACATGGTTTCTGAGATATTCATATCAGTGGTTTCGAGTAGTTTTTTTGCTTGTTCAAATCGGATCTGTTTTATAAAATCGGATGCTGTAATACCGAGTATCGACATCATTTTACGGTGCAGCTGCATACGGTTTGTTCCGATTCTTTTGCAAATAAATTCGATATTAAAGTCCGGGCTAATCATTTCGTCCATAACAATTTGCCGTATTTGTGATATAAACTTTTGTTCCCGTTCACACAGTGGCGGTTTCTGTGCAGTTTCCGATTCCCTGTCTTTATTCCTGTGTGACAATCGGATAAGATTCGCAATTTTCAGTTTTAAAACTTCCGGATTAAATGGTTTTGTCAGATAATCTTCGGCGCCGGTATGTAAACCCTCCATAACTTCTTCTTCCGAAGAGCGAGCCGAAATCAGAATGATTGGAATATGACTTGTTCTGATATCATTTTTTAGCGTTTGCGTGAGTTGAATGCCATCCATGCCATCAATCATAATATCCGACAAAATTATATCCGGTGTATGTATCAGTGCCAATTCAAGACCGTGATTTCCGTTGGTGGTGTGATAGGTTCGATATTGCTCGCTGAGGCTTGAAATCATATATTCGGACAAATCAAGATTATCTTCAATAATTAAAACAACAGGCATTTCGTTGTTCGAAACGTTTTCGTTTTGTTTCTTTCCTTCGGGCTCTTTCAGAAGCGGACTAATTGTAGGACCAGGCTGATTGATTTCACTTGTTTTACATTCGCTTTCTGAAAAAGTATCTTTAACAATAGGAATAGTAATGACAAGTGATGTGCCTTTACCGAGTTGACTTTTTACACTGATATCACCGTGATGAATGGTTGCCAGCTGTTTTGCCAGCGACAAGCCAATACCTGTTCCACCTTTAATATTGTTGTTGGCCTGATAATAACGATTAAAAATATTTGGCAAGTCCTCATTGGGGATTCCACAGCCGGTATCTTCAACCGTAATTTGGGCGCTGTCTTCGCTTTGTTCGAGCAAAATAAAGATGGAACCGTTTTTAGGAGTGTATTTTAGCGCATTCGCAATTATATTAATCACTATTTTCGAAACTTTTTCGTCATCGTACCAGCCCATTAGGGTTTCCGACTCGCAAATGTACTGGTAATTTATACCTTTCATACGAGCCTGTTCCGTAAAAAGTGAAACTGCCTTGTCGATGGTTGTTTTCAAATTTTGGTTCGATACCTGAAGTGGATAATTCATGGTAACTGCCTTTCGGAAATCGAGAAACTGATTGACCAAGCGTGTTAAAACATCGGTATTTTTAGCTATTGTTTGTATGTGTTTTGTGGCTTCCGTATCTTTTATCTTTATTTGTAAAAGTTCGTATAAAGGAGCCACGATAAGCGCAAGCGGTGTACGTATTTCATGCGTAATATTGGTGTGAAAACGGAGTTTGGCTTCGTTGAGCTGACGTTCATTGTCGTGTTCCATTTGCTCGCGTTCAAGTTGAATTTTTAACTCACGTCTGCCTACGTAGTATCGGTAAAATATAAAACTCAATGTACAAACTATGGTAAGATAAATGAGGTATGCCCACCAACTCGCCCAAGGTGCAGGTTGTACCTGAATTTTAAGCGTAAGTACTTTTTTGCTCCAGATACCATCGCAGTTGGCGCCTTTTATTTCGAGTGTGTAATTTCCCGATGGTAAATTATTGTAGCTAATTATGCGGTTTCTTGTTTCAACCCAGTCTTTATCGATTCCCGAAAGTTTATAGGCAATTGTGTTTTTTGATGGATTGGAGTAATGAATAGGTGCTACTTCGAGTTGAAAATTATTTTCATCGTGATACAATGTAATTTCAGTAGTTTCGAGCAGGGATTTTTTCAGGATTACATGCCCGTAAAATTCAATACCGGGATAAATGGACTGATTGAAAACACGAAAATCGCGGAATACGATATTAGGTTCATATTTATTAGGTTGTAATTTTTGTGGGTCAAAATAGTTAAGTCCTGAAATTGAGCTAATCCAGATCATACCTTTTTTATCCATCAGCGCAACTTCGGATAAAGTATTACTTAACAATCCATCGGAATAGTTGAATTCCATAATCCGCGAATTCTGTGTGTTGTAGGCAAATAAACCCTGACTTGTTGTAATCCACAGATTCCGGGTTTTATCCAGGCAAATAGCCATCACTTTTGCATTTCTGATTTTTGGATCGGAGCTGGCAGGGCTAATCGTAGTTCTATTTTTTATCGTCGAAAATCTGTTTACACCCACATCTGTCCCAACCCATACAACAGAATCGTTTTGAATAGTAAGGCACCAAACATGATTGCTGGTTAAACCATTTTTAGTCGTAAACTGCTGAAGCTTATTTTTTGAAATATCGTAGCGATACAATCCTTCTTCTTTAGTACAACAAAAAACAGCATTGGAATAAGCATCGAAGTAAATATTGAGCGATAAGTTTTCGGAAGAGGTAAATTGATTCTCAGGAAACTTTACATACGAAACCGATTTTTCTTTTGGGTTAATTTTGCAAATTCCGTGCGCAGTGCCTGCCCATATATTATGGTTATTGTCTTCGCAGCACGACATGTGTAATCCCATCGATCTGTTATACCCCGAAAATGTCGAAATTGCTGTTAACTTTCCGGAAGGTGACATAATATTCAGTCCATCGCTGAAAATCCAGATATTCCGTTGGCTATCTTCCAGCATATTCGGTACTGTCCGGCCCGGAAACATCAATTTAAATTTATCCGATCCGGGACTCGTTTCAATTAGCAAACCATAATCTTTTATACCTATTGCTTTGCGATTATCGCTCAGTATAAGCAGCGATTTTACAAACAAGTCTTTGTCAGGAAGTGGATACTCGTTAAATTTTGAAGCATTTAAATCAATTTGAGCTACACCTTTGTTTCGCGATGTAATCCATAGGTTGTTTCCATTGTCAATAAAGATTTCCTGCAAAATATTGTTTTTGAAAAAATCGTTATTTAACGGAGCAAACGGAAGCGGATTACCAGATCCACTCCAACTGAAAACATTATTGCGTGTAGCAATAAACCATTGGTTCCCGTGTTTTTTAATGTTTATAACCGTTTCGTCCTGAAATAATTGGTAATTTGATTTTAATAACTGATATCCATCTGGAGCAACGTTGTAGAAATTAATTCCATATTCACCATAAATTGCAAAAATATCGGGTTTTATTTTTGCCACACCATAAACATATAGGTTTGAGTTATCTTCAAAAAGAACTTTGAGCTTGTTTTGCTCCGAGATCAACACTCTGAAAGCACCGGTTTGGGTTCCAATCCAAATAATTGAATTATCTTCTGCCCAAAAATTCCGAACCCTCAATTTGATTCCCCGTTTTATTTGCAAAGGCTCTACTGTTATGCCATTAGCAGATATGTCAGGGATGAGAAACAAGCCATGGGTTGAACCAACTAAAAGTTTGTTTCTCGAAATTTCGTAAAAAGCAAAAATACTACCGCACTTGCCAGCTTCGAAGGCCGGATGTTTAATTTTACCAAATCTGTCGGTAGAAGGGTCAAAAAAAAGTAATCCGCTACCTTCAGTCCCTATCCAGATTCTACCGTCTTTACTTTCGAACAGAGCTGTTATTCGGTTATCGGCAATGGTATTGGGCAGGTTGGGATCGTATCTGAATGTTTCTATTCGGTAACCATCATAGCGATTCAGTCCATCATAGGTCCCAAACCACATAAAACCAAATCGATCCTGAATAACCGTTTCCACATCCTGCTGTGATAAGCCGCGGTTAACCGAAAGAAGATTAATTTTTAAAGCATTAGTTGGCTGTAGTAAACCAAAAACTATAATCTGGAAAAGTAAAAATCGCTTCATAATACCACTATTCAATAAGGTTATTTTTATAGTAATTACAAAGTTAATGTATTGTTTCGTTAGTAAACACATCTCTTTCAAAATAATCAGTTGCTTGTTACATTCTGAGCTTTCTTTGTTACAATTAAAAGCATTGTGTGTCGGGTAAATTCTTATTTTTGTAGAAGATTTATTTTACGATAAATTTAGTTAGAAACAAATGTAGCTTTAACTCATTTTTTTTGGTTGTTACATTCAAGGCTGTAATTGTTACGAAAAAAACCATTTGTTTTGATTATTCGCTGCATCTTTGCAGAGTCAAAAAAACATTAAATCAATATTTTATTTCCAGTATGAAAAATGAACATTACTTTTCATTAAAAAGCTTACTTCCTGCTTTACTACTACTGCTAACTAATCTTATTGCAGCGCAAATTAGTGTTACCGGAAAAGTTACTGCAAAGGATAACAAAGAATCATTAATCGGGGTGTCGGTTTACGAACTTGGCACTTCCAACGGAGTTGTTACAAACGTAGATGGAATATATTCTATTAAAGTAGCTTCCGTTAACTCAGTTCTGGTGTTTTCGTATATTGGGATGGAAACTTACTCTATAAAAGTAGGTTCGTCGAAAACTCTTAACGTTTCGCTCGATGCTGCAAAGACTGAGCTTGAAGAATTAGTAGTAGTTGGCTACGGTTCAGTTCGTAAAAAAGACATTACCGGATCTCTATCATCGTTAAAGGCTGACGAACTTCAAAAAACAAAAACCACCTCGTTTATGGAAGCCATGCAGGGCAAAATGGCGGGAGTTCAGGTTACCTCAAGTTCTGGCGAGCCAGGTTCGGGAGTTAACATCACAATCAGAGGAGGAAACTCTATTAATGCAAGTACGGCTCCACTATACGTAATTGATGGATTACAAATTGATATAAACACAAACAATGACGAAATTGCAACCAGCGGTTATACAAGCCGCAATGCAAAAAGCAATCCCCTTGCCGGCATAAATCCATCCGATATTGTATCTATTGAAGTTTTAAAAGATGCTTCAGCAACAGCCATTTATGGCTCACGTGGAGCAAATGGTGTAATTCTGATAACCACAAAAAGTGGAGGAGGCGAGAAAACAAGTGTTGAATTCGAAACCTATTCGGGTTTGTCATATGCTAATAAATACATTGACGTGCTTCAGGGACAGGATTATGCCAACTATCGTTTTGCGTCTAACCCTTCGGGAGAATTTGGGCGGACTGTGGATGGAGTAAGACAGCCCATAGACTTTTCAGCGTTAGGAAAAGAAAGCCGCAACTGGCAGAATGAAGTACTACGACCGGCACTTACTCAAAATTATAATTTATCGATTAACAGTGGCGGAAAATCCGGTACACGTTTGTCTGCATCGTTTGGTTATTTCCGTCAGGAAGGAATTATTATGAAAAACGTTTTTGAACGTTACAACGGTCGTATGAAAGCAGACTGGGATATTAATAAAAAACTTTCGTTTGGAGCAAATTTAAGTCTTTCGCATCAAAAATCTACAGGAGCAGCAACAACCTCAGGGGGAAATTCTTACAACGGATTAATTCAAACCATGACTTTGTATCGCCCTTACATGGTAGTTGATAGTGAACAGGATGCCGGAAATCCGGATAATGGTGGACTTTCAAATCCCGTGGATTTTATGAATAACTCTTTAAAGGAAGTACCAACTACCCGAATAATGATTGATGGTTACGGACAGTACAAAATTTTAGATGGACTCATTTTGAGGGTTTCTGCCGGTAGTGTAATCTCAAAATCAAAAAGTGAAGAATGGTATCCTTCAAACACATCGTGGGGTTATTCCCCAAAAGGTATTGCTGTTTATTCCGGTACCGATGTAAATTCATGGCAAACTTCCAATACGCTCACTTATGCAAAAAGTATGAAAGGTGGGCTTTATCTTAACTTGATGGCCGGGTTCGAATTTAGTGAGTACTACTATGCTAATTTATTTACCAGAGCCGAAGGTTTTATGAATCAAAGTTATATCGGACTATATGACATAGCTCAGGCAGGAACATATCCTGACAAAATCTCAACCTATAAAGAGAAGCAAAGTAGAGAATCAGAATTTGGAAGGTTAAACTTTACAATTAAAAATAAGTACCTTTTTACAGCATCATTTCGTAGAGATGGGTCATCAAAGTTTGGAATGAACAATAAGTATGCTTACTTTCCATCGGGTGCATTTGCATGGAAGATTAACAATGAGCGATTTATGAAAAAGATAAAAGTGATCGATGAACTGAAATACAGACTAAGTTTTGGAGCCACTGGTAACGACCGTATTCAAACCTATCGTTCGCTGTCGCGAATGGATATAGCTTACTATCCGGGAGTAACGGTTAGTTCTACAGGGGCATATGGATATGTTGCTGATTTAGGATTAGCTCCATCCGAAATGCCAAATCGAAATCTGAAGTGGGAAACAACTTATCAATATAATACGGGGCTAGATCTGAAAATGTTTAAAGAAAGACTAACATTAGGAGTCGATTTATATTACAAACAAACTATTGATATGTTATTACGGGCCGATGTCCCGAGCCAAATAGCATCTTACCGGCAATGGCAAAATCTGGGTAAGGTTGATAACAAAGGATTGGAAATATCGCTGGGTGGCAGCATTATAAAAACTAAAAACTTTGAATGGAATGCCAGTATTAACTTTAACATGAACCGGAACGAAATAAAATCATTGGGTTCGGTTGAATATATACCGGTCAATATTGCTGGTGGACATATCGTAGAAGTTGGTAGAGCCATTGTCGGTCAGTCAATTGGAACTGGTTGGGGCTATGTTTACGATGGGGTTTATCAAAAAGATGATTTTACTGATAATACATATTCTACACTTAAACCCGGTGTCACATCTGTTTCGTGGCAAAAAGCTAAACCAGGAGATTTAAAATTTAAAAATATTGATGGAGATGCTGCTAATGTGATTACTCCCGAAGGGGATAAAACTGTAATTTCAAACAGCCAGCCAAAACATTTTGGTGGGTTTAATAATACATTCTCTTACAGGGGTTTTGATGCCAGCTTATTTTTTCAGTGGAGTTATGGTAATCAGATATTGAATATCGGTCGTTACCGTTACGAAGGTTATATTCCGTACTACAATGTTAGTAAAACTTATTGGGATAATCATTGGACACCCGAAAATCCATCGAATGTTTACCCGGCAATTCAGGGAGCATTTACTACTGAATCTTCCAGTTATTATGTCGAAGATGGATCGTATATTCGTTTGAAAAACATAGTATTGGGCTATAGCTTTCCTCAAAAATTCCTCAAAAAAATAGCCATAAACAATCTACGTATTTATGCGAGTGCTGATAATATTTTCACGCTCACCAATTACAGTGGTTACGATCCGGAGGTTTCGTATTGGAATACTTTGTTAACCGGACTCGATTATACATCGTATCCTCGTGCAAGAACATTTACTCTTGGTTTAAATCTTAAATTCTGATAATTTTTTGGTCTATTAATATGAAAACAACTATATTGAAATACAGCATTTTATTATTTATTTTCTCCCTCATTTTATCTTCGTGTGAAGAATTTCTTACTGAAAAACCATATTCTTTTGTGTCGGGAGAAAGCTTTTATGTTAACGAAACAAATGCAGAACTAGGGCTTACAGGTATTTACAGCACCATGAATGCAGGAAGTTTGCAGGGTCAAACCAATCAGGCTTTGTGGGGGCGTGGTATTCATTACCTATTGATGCATGGCGATGAGATTATTGGAAATCTTCCCGACATTTCGGCTGCAAACCATAAAGAAATTGCCAGTTTAGCCTATAACTCTGAGTCTACTTTTGTTTCCGATGCGTGGTTTGCGTTGTACGTAGGTGTTGACAGAGCAAATAATGTAATAAAATATGTTCCCGAGATACAAATGGATTCAACCAGAAAAGCTCAAATTATTGCTGAAGCGCATTTTATGAGGGGGTTCTATAATCTTTACCTTACCTGGTTATTTGGAGCCATTCCTCTTCAAACAATACCCGGTGAGGGAATTTACAACTCCCGGAGTTCAGTCAAAGACGTTTACACTGCAATATTGAACGATCTGGATTATGCATATAAAAACCTTCCGGCACAAAATATCCGGGTTGGAAGAGCAAACAAATGGACTGCCGGAGGTTTTATGATAAAAGCTTACACTTACCTTGCTTCGTGTAAACTGAATAATGTGAGTGAAGATCTTAATTTTCCCCTGAATAGTTTTAGTTGGGTAGATGCAACCGATTGTTACTTAAAAGCCGAAACTATTGCACAGGATATTTACGATCATAGTGGTTATTCATTAGGTAATCCTATCTACAAAGCGTTTTTGGCCGATACAAAAGTGGATCAAAGAAAAGAGTGTTTAATGGTGGTTCAAACAGGACCTGAAGGATCAAATAACTTCTACTTATTTTCGTATCTTACAGGACCACAAGGTAATGTAGGCACCAATGGTGGTAACTATGGCTGGATGAGACCAGTTGGGGAACTTTGTGAAAAATACAATGCACAGGACTCACGCTTCTTTTGGAATATTCAGGGCAACCTTGGAGGAACAAGTTCAACTTCGATTAACGGCGCTAAATATTTTACGCCCTACGCAGTAAATGCCACCGGAAGTAATTTGTGTCTGACTAAATTCCGTCAGTCTGATCCACAATTGCGAATTGCCATGGGTATACCAACCTGGGCGAGTAACATTGATTTTCCGATTCTAAGATTTTCTGATATAATTCTATTGCTTGCCGAAGCAAAGTATATGAACGGGAAAGAAGCTGATGCACGAATTTTAATGGAAGAAGTTCGTAAAAGAGCTTCTACAAACGGTGTTAATGTAGACCAAACTACATTAAATACATTGAACTCAGTATATCACAAGGC
>JAYRXP010000034.1:0-5753 GCA_041917395.1 Paludibacter sp. | reverse complement strand
ACCTGGATGCACCAAAGGAAAATGCTTTTCAGCCCAGGCAAAGCCGGTTTTCGAACTGGGACGATGATGTGGAATTTGAACGAAACCGTTTGCAGCAAAGTGCCGGTTTTTCGAAACCACGTCCGGAGCCGGAGCCGTTTTTTGCACCACCAAAGCGTTTGGCTAAAATAAAGCCGGACGGAATTAGCGCTCAAAAAGTGGAGAATGCCGCTTATCCCGTTGGGGCTTTTGTGAAACATGCCGTTTTCGGAATAGGGAAAGTAGTTGAAACAGGAATTGTAAACGGAAACGAAAAGGTGGATATTGATTTTGGCGAAAAAGGAACAAAATCGTTATTGCTGAAATTCGCAAAACTGGAAGTGCTTCGTTAAGATTAAGCGGTAAGTGGCAAGCAGAAAGCGGTAAGTGGTAAGAGGCAAGCAGTAAGTGGTAAGCGAAGATAACTCAATTTTTATTTTCAATTTTCTAACTTATAATTTATCTCCCTTCGGTCACTGACCGTTGGTTCTAATTTTAAAAAAAATGAACATACATATTTTACAACACGAGGTTTTTGAGTCGCCGGGTGCTATCGAAAACTGGATAAAAGAACGTGGATATAAACCGACTGTAACGCGGTTTTTTGAATACGATAAACTACCCGAAGATATAGCTGACATTGATTTGTTGCTGATTATGGGCGGTCCGCAATCGCCTTCGACCACCAAAGACGAATGTCCTTATTTTGATGGAAAAGCAGAAATTGCCTTTATCAAAAAAGTGATATGTGCGAACAAAAAAGTACTTGGGATTTGCCTCGGTGCGCAGCTTATCGGCGAAGCTATGGGAGCGGTTACGGAGCATAGTCCGAACCGGGAAATTGGAAAATATGAAGTCCGGTTAACCGAAGCCGGTAAAACCGATTTGTTGACATCAGTTCTGCCTGATGTGGTTGAGGTTGGTCATTGGCATGGCGATATGCCCGGATTGACGCCTGAATGTGAGATTCTGGCAGTGAGCGAGGGTTGTCCGAGACAGATCGTGCGTTATACGCCACTGGTTTATGGTTTTCAGTGTCATTTGGAATTTACAACAGCCGCTATCGAAGGAATGATTGCAAACTGTGGAGATGAACTGGAACTTTTTGCCGGCAAACCATATATTCAGCGTGCAGATGAACTTTTGACAAATGATTACAAAGCCATGAACGAACTGTTGTTTGGTATGTTGGATAAACTTATCAACAATGCAATAAAATAATGGACGAAAATATTGGCTTTGAATAAAATTATTCTAACTTTGCAAAGCTGAAACAACAGGATACAAAAACATAACTTTGAAAATATAACAAATCAAATAATTAAATATCAAGCAAATACAACTATGGCAGAAAAAGCTACCAACGAGGCTAACAAACCTTCGTTAGAGAAACTGAAAGCATTGCAACTGGCAATGGACAAAATTGATAAAGACCACGGAAAAGGCGCGATTATGCGTATGGGCGACAATAAAGTGGAAGATGTGTCTGTAATTTCGACAGGCTCAATCGGACTGAATGTAGCATTGGGTGTGGGTGGTTATCCACGCGGACGTGTGATTGAAATTTACGGACCTGAATCGTCGGGTAAAACGACACTGGCCATTCACGCCATTGCCGAAGCGCAAAAAGCGGGTGGTATTGCCGCAATTATCGATGCCGAACATGCTTTCGACCGTTTTTATGCCGAAAAGCTGGGCGTGAATATCGACGAATTGCTTATTTCGCAACCTGATAACGGCGAGCAGGCTTTGGAAATTGCCGATCAGCTTATCCGTTCGTCAGCCGTTGATATTGTGGTGATTGACTCGGTAGCGGCACTTACACCCAAAGCTGAACTTGAAGGCGATATGGGCGATTCGAAAATGGGACTTCAGGCTCGTTTAATGTCGCAGGCATTGCGAAAACTCACTGCCAATATCAACAAAACAAATACAACCTGTATATTTATCAATCAGTTGCGCGAAAAAATCGGTGTTATGTTTGGAAATCCCGAAACAACCACCGGTGGTAATGCGTTGAAATTCTATGCTTCAGTTCGACTGGATATTCGTCGCATTGGTCAGTTGAAAGACGGTGAAGATGCTATTGGTAACCAAACACGAGTGAAGGTTATTAAAAACAAAGTTGCTCCTCCGTTCCGCAAAGCCGAGTTCGACATTATGTTTGGCGAAGGAATTTCGAAAACAGGTGAAATCCTGGACCTTGGCGTTGAATACGGAATTATTAAAAAGAGCGGTTCGTGGTTTAGCTACGGCGAAACAAAACTGGCTCAGGGACGCGATGCTTCAAAGGCTGTGATTAAAGATAATCCGGAGTTGGCAGCAGAACTGGAAGCCAAAATTGTGGAGGCGATAAAAAACAAATAGTCAATCACTTAAAAAAAGTAAACGGCTGAAAATTGAAAAATTTTCAGCCGTTTACTTTTTTGTTTTAGGCAAATATTAATTTCCTTCGGCATAAACATCTGTCAAAAATACGTTTCCCGATTTGTTTGCGATCAGTCTGAATTTAACGGGGTTATCACTTTTTACGTTTTTTGGTTCCCAGAAAAAGCATTTTTCGCGTGCATCTATTTCTGTTTCATCAATTGTTGTCCACGTCTCATCTTCGAGTTTTTGTATCGCAATTCCACAAATTTTGCCTTTTTCACCTGCCTGAATACCCAGTTTTAATACGCTACAGCCGGGCAATTCCGGAAATTCAAAGTAAGGCAGGTATTTTCCTTTGCTGACTTCGATGTTGATGCGTCCTTTTGAGCAGTCAGACGGTCTTGCCGGAGACGCTGTTGAAAAATATTTACACTGAAAAGCGATAAACCGGGCTTCACGGTCATTTACTTTTGTCGGCATGTCAAAGTCAGTCCATGCGAGATTGAAGTCCATCATTTTCTGATAAAAATCTTCGTTTATCAAAATATTTTTTTGTGCATAAACGCTTGTAAAACAGCTGATAAATGCAACTAGGATAAACCGTTTCATCTTGTTCGTTTTTTATCGTTATCAAATAGGGAAATCAGAATACAAACTTTTCTAAGCGATAATGTAAATACAGCTCAAATGAAAATCAAAATTATACAAAACAAATGAAAGAGACAAATAAAGTTTAATAAAAATCAGATTTATATCGTTTTTTGTATCTTTGCCGATTATTTGAAAAGAAGTAAAGAAATGGCCGGATTTGGAAAATGGTTAGGCGGTGGCCTCGGTTGGGCATTTGGAGGACCTATTGGCGCTCTTATTGGTTTTGCTGTAGGTTCGATGTTTGATAGTCCTTCGTCAGTGAAAACTACCGAACAACGTTCTGTTAGTGCTCAGAACGACTTTAAGATGAGTTTGTTGGTTCTTATTGCCTGCATAATGAAAGCTGATGGCAGGGTGCAAAAAACAGAACTTGCAATAGCGAAAAAATTTTTGGTGGCAAACTTTGGCGAAGAGGGAGCACTCGAAGCATTACAGATTTTGAAAAATTTGCTTGAAAGAGATATCGACGAAATGCAGGTGGCGATGCAGATTAACCAGTACATGAATTACTCGGCAAAGTTGCAACTTGTTCATTTGTTGTTTGATATAGCCTTCTCAGATGGAGAGATTCATCCGGGAGAACAGGCAATGATCGAACGTGTATCATCGGTTTTTCGTATTTCGGCTGCCGATTTTGAATCGCTTAAAGCTCCGTATTTTAAAAATACCGATCCGACATGGGCATACAAAACCCTTGAAATAGAACAAAATGCCACCGACGAGGAAATTAAAAAAGCTTATCGTCGCATGGCTATGAAATTTCATCCCGACAAAGTAAATAATCTGGGCGAGGAGCTGAAGAAATCAGCAACAGAAAAATTCCGCACCATAAATGAAGCTTACGAAACGATAAAGAAAGCACGTGGAATGAGTTAGTTTTTAAAGTTTGTAAGGTTTATAAAGTTGTTTTGTTCATCTCATAATTAGCTTATCTACACATCACTACATTATCACATCACTACAATGGCTGAAAAACAAATGAAAAAGCTGGCAAAAGAGACTGCCATTTACGGAGTTAGTAGTATTTTGGGAAAATTTTTGAACTGGATGCTGGTTCCGCTGTATACCTACATGCTCGAAAGTTCGGCCGATTACGGTGTGGTAACAAATCTTTATTCGTGGACAGCACTTTTGCTCGTTATACTTACCTATGGTATGGAAACAGGTTACTTCCGCTTTGCTAATAAAAATACTGAAAATGCCGACAAAGTTTATAGTTCAACGCTGCTGACTGTGGGCTTTACTTCTCTGCTTTTTGCCATAATTTGTCTTGTGTTCGATACCCGTATTGCGACAATGCTTGGTTATGCCTCGTTTCCTGAATACATAAGTATGCTTGGTGTGGTGGTTGCTATTGATGCATTTGCCTCAATTCCTTTCGCTTATCTGCGTTATTCAAACCGACCAATCAAGTTTGCCGTAATCAAGTTTTTATATATTGCACTGAATATTTTCTTTAATATTTTCTTTTTGGTAATTTGTCCCTGGCTTATGACCAAAGCGCCGTGGTTAGTGGAGTGGTTTTATAATCCGCATTATGGTGTCGGTTATGTTTTTGTTGCCAATATACTTTCTACAGCCATTCAGACTCTTGCCTTGCTGCCTTATATTTTTGTTGTAAAGTTTACTTTCGATGCTGCTTTAATCAAAAAAATGTTGCGTTATTCGTTGCCTTTGTTGGTGCTTGGTGTTGCGGGAATAATGAATCAAACGCTCGACAAAATACTCTATCCGTTTCTGAAACCGACGGTTGAAGGAGCTGCCGAGTTGGGTATTTATGGTGCAACTTCAAAAATTGCCATGATTATGCTCATGTTTACACAGGCTTTCAGATATGCTTACGAGCCGTTTATTTTTTCACAAAATAAAGATAAAAACAGCCTTGGAGCTTATGCCGATGCCATGAAGTTTTTCATTATTTTTTCGCTGCTTATATTTTTGGGCATGGTATTGTATATCGATGTATTCAAATACATAATTCAGCGAGACTACTGGGTAGGTTTAAACGTGGTGCCCATTGTGTTGGCCTCGTTCATTTTTCAGGGTATATTTTTCAATCTTTCGCTGTGGTACAAGTTGACTGACAAAACCATGTACGGAGCATGGTTCTCCATTGCAGGTACTGTAATAATAGTGGCAGGAAACATTTTGCTAGTACCTGAGTTTGGCTACACCGGTTCGGCGTGGGCTGCTTTTGCCTGCTATTTCAGTATTATGATTATATCTTACTTTTTCGGACAAAAATACATGCCTATTAAATATGATTTTAAAACAATCGGACTGTACACGGTGGTTACCGTTGTGCTTTATTTGGTTAGTTTACTGATTGATACGCCGAGCAGTTTGCTGAATATAACACTGAAATCGGCCCTGATGCTGGTGTATTTGTTTATTTTGGTAAAACGCGACTTCCCTCTGAATAAAATTCCCGTTTTGAACAGATTTGTAAAGTAGACTTTGTAGCCAATACAGGTTTTTATTATGAGTTTTCTACAGCCTTGCGGATGTGGAATTTTGCTGTGCCCCGTAAGCCGTGAATTGAATTAGCGCCGGTTTTAGCATAATAGCATATAATTCAATATAAAATTCGGTTCAAAGTTAGGTTTTTGTGCCTAAAAATTCTTACTTTTGTGAGTTAAAATACAATAGAATGAGTTTTTTTAAGTTTGTTATTTAAATCCGGATATTCAGGTCTGAAAACTTGTTCTCGGCTT